>CBDTYI010000035.1:0-14406 GCA_965364565.1 uncultured Gammaproteobacteria bacterium
TCGCGCAGGGCTGCCCAGGGATTTCCGTTGACCGTGGCGGGCGCTGGGGCGTCTGGCGGGTTGCAGTCCGACTCCAGCGGCCGCACTGGCGCGGTAACTTCTTCTGGCGGCTGACGATCCGGTAGCGCTGCGCCAGCCGCACGGCGTGCGTCCGGCAGCTGCAATTCCGCCGCCTGAATCACGTCGCCATCGGACATGACAACTGCCTGCAGTATGCGGTGCTGCAGTTCGCGCACGTTGCCTGGCCAAGGGTAGTCTGCCAGTGCCTGTGCCGCCGCCGTGTTCAGCGATTTCGGGCGTTTGCCGTACTCGGAGGAGAATTTTTCCAGGAAATAGTGCGCCAGCGGCATGATGTCGTCCGGGCGCTGGCGCAGCGCCGGTGCGGTTGCGGTCACCACCTGCAGGCGATAATACAGGTCCGCGCGAAACTGGCCTTTGGCGACTTCGTCCGCCAGATTGCGGTTGGTCGCGGTTACAATCCGTACATCGACCTTCACGGTTTGAGTAGCCCCGACCGGGGTGATTTCTTTTTCCTGTAGAAAACGCAACAGCTTGGTCTGGATTTCCAGCGGTATTTCACCGATTTCGTCCAGGAACAAGGTGCCGCCTTCGGCCTGTACGATGCGGCCCGGTGACGAACTCTGCGCGCCTGTATAGGCGCCCTTTACGTGTCCGAAAAGCTCGGCGTCCATCAGACTGTGTGCGATGGCACTGCAGTCCACGGTGATGAAGGGGCGTTTGCGGCGCGCGCTCAAGTCATGCAGTGTACGCGCCAGCATTTCCTTACCGGTGCCGCTCTCGCCGGCGATCAGTACCGTGACGTCCGTGGGCGCCACTTTGCGCAGTGTCTTGACGACGGCGTCCATCTGCGGTGACTGATACACCAGTCGGGTGTGTTGCATCGCCTGACGCAACTCGTTGACTTCCTCGCGCAGCCGCTGGCTTTCGCGTTCCTTGTCCTGTCTCCAGCGCAGCGCGAGCTCGGCCCGGTCCAGTGCCACCGCGATCTGACTGGCCAGGGCATTGAGAAATACCAGATCCGAGTTGTCGAGCGCCAGGGTCTCTTCGGGGCCGTGCAGGTACAGACACGCGAGACAGTCGTCCTGCGCCAGCAGAGGAACGGCATAGGCGGTATACGCTTTGCCGCTGCCGCCGCGGCGACTGGGCTCCAGGCGCAGGCGCTCAGTGCGCCGGTGTTTTCGCGCCTTCGCCAGCACCTGTTTCTGCTGCTCGGACAGGGATCCCTCGCGCTGGTCCGAAATGCGCCCCTCGCCGTCGGAACTCGCACAGTTCGCCGCCAGCAGACGCGGCGGGTCCTGCTCCAAGCCCGAGTACAGCGCCACCCATTCCGGACGAAAAGTCGAGCCGACTCGACCGACGAATTCAGACGCAATGGAATCCGTTTCCGGGCGTGCCGAGATCACCGTGATGGTATCCCACAGCAACAGCATGTTGCGGTAGTCTTTCTCGGTATCGGCGGTGAATATTCCGCTCAGCCGGTCGAGGGTGCCGACACCCGAATCGGTTCCATCCGGAGTCCACACCACGGTGCGCGCACCGCCGGCCAGTTTGGCAACGTTGAGCGCCTGGTCGGCGCGCCGCAGCAGCTCGGCGGGATCATCCAGCAGCTCGCTTTCTGCGCCTGGGTCGTAGGCCGCTACGCCGGTACTGAAAGCAAAACGCGCAGCGCCGCCCAGGTAGCCGTGTCGTGTCAGGGCGTGACGAAGCTTTTCGGCGGCGCTTTGCGCCGCGGCGAGCGTGGTTTCGGGCATTACGATGCCGAACACGGCACCTCCGTATCGGAATGTGCCGTCTGAGCGCCGCAGGTTCGCGGACAGGCACGTCGCCACTTCGCGTAAGGCGGTATCACCCGTTTCGCGGCCGAGGCGATGGTTGGTCAGGCCGAACTCGTCCGGGTTGACCAGCAGAAGCGCGAGGGGCGAGCGGTCGCGCCGTGCCTTGGCGTGCTCGCGCTCCAGGTAGACCTGGAATTCGCTGCGCCCGGGCAACTGGCTGACCGGGTCCTGTTGCAGGATTGCAAGCTGATACGCCTCCCACGCCATGTAGCCGCCCAGGGCCAGGTGCCAGCCAATCCAGTCCCCCGGACCCGCCGGAGTCTCCGCGTTGAACGCGTCGAGTCGCTCGAAATCATTGGCGAGGAGTGATGGTGGCGGTCTGCCGTCGTAGCGCAACCCGAGCCAGACCATACTCTGTTCAGTACTGTCGGGTGTCGACCCGGCAGGCCGCCGACGTTTGTTGGGCAGTGTTTGAGCCCGGTCTTCGGCCAGGGCGGTCTGCATCCGGGCGACGTCCAGACCGATCAGGTATCCGCCGTCGCCGCTGCTCGGGTGGACGGAAAGTGGCTGAGCCGAGCCTGCGGTTTGTTGCCCTTGTCGCTGGCGCAGCATCCGGGTGGCAAATTCCGCGGCCAGGGTCTCGGTTTCCAGTTCCGGAACCGGGGCCGAGGAACCCTCGTGCATTACCAGGCACGGTCGCGAACTGGAGCACACAACCAGGGATGCGGTATCGGCTCCGGTGAGACGTCGTACCGTCAGCAGGTAGCTAGTCAGTGCTTGTCTTGCAGGCATGTCGATACCAGTCGAGAACGTTCCGGTTTACCATGGCTATGCGACATCGGCGCAGCGAATCTCCAATAGCTGACCATCACGCGCTCTTTGCCATGAGTTGGGCGCAGGCCTCTCTCCAGTCGCGGATTTTGCCGCGCGGGCTGTCCAGGCAGCCCTCCAGCTCAGCGCTGCGCGCGCCACTCTGGTCGCGCAGAGCCGACTCCTGCAGAAACCACTCCGCCACGAACACGGCCTTGTTGGTGACAGCCACCGTTTCGGTGGCGTAGCGGCTGCAGTCGTGGTGCAGCGCAACGGCTTCTACCACCGCTTCCGGCAGACTCCACAGCGCCAGCACGTGCGAACCGAGTTCCGCGTGAGTTGCACCGAACTGGTCCAGTTCCATGCCGAGCAGCGTGTTCTCATCACCGCCGGCGCAGCGCAACATGGGGTAATAGATGTCCGGCGCGTTGGCCAGCAGGACCAGTTGCCCGATGTCATGCAGGAGACCGGCGACGCCAGCCGTGGTAACGGTAAGCCTGTCACCGCCTTCCTGTGCCGCCACATGGCGTGCCAGTGCCGACGCGGTGAGACTGTGTTTCCAGAGAGCGTCCAGGTTGACCCCGGGCGCGGGCATGCGATCGAAAACATGGGTCGCCAGTACCAGGGATGTAACCACGTCGGTGCCCAGAAACGTGACAGCGTCGCGAATGTCTGTGACGCTGCGGGGTAGCGCGTAGAATCCGGAATTGGCTATCTTCAACAGCTTTGCCGTAAGCGCCGGATCGCGTGCGAGGATTTGTGCGACGCTGCGCGCATCGCTGGTGGCCGAGTCCAGTTCGTCGCGGATTTCGAAATACAGCCGTGGCGGGGTCGGGAGGGTGCGCAGCTCGGAAAGCAGGTTCGTGAGCGCGCTGTTGTCGCGACAACGCCGCCACACTCTAATGCCACGCCGGATTGCGGTCACCAGTTCGGCGGCTGAGCAGCTGGCGGGAAAGCACTGACAAGCGGATTCCAGCATGGGGGGCGCGCCGTCTTCCGTTGGTTGCGGCGACAGCGCGAATCGAATCACCGAAGGGGCCCGGGTCTGGACCTGGCGCAGAAACGTGTCGCATTCTGCGTGCTCATTGCCGAAGCTCGTGATCAGCACAGAGAAGACGCGCTGGGACAATATCTCCAGGGCGGCGTCGGGTTCGGAAAGGCGCACGATCTGCCAGTCGTCATGCGCACCGCTCAGGGCCCGCATCAGTGTCTGCAGGGCGGTTCCTTCAGTCTCCACGAACAGGATGTGTCGCGTGCTCATGCCACCATAGCTTCCTACAGGATCTGGGGCCGCGCCCTGAGCGCGGCCCCAAGCCGAGTGTTTTTGATCAGTCTATCTGCTTCTGTATCGTCTCCCAGATCAGGGACTTAAATGCTCCGCCGAATGGTTTTCCGCATACAGGCGTGTGGTCACCAGGTGGCGGAGCCATTGCTGGGCCTGGGAGCGGCTGTGGTCGAACTCCAGGGCGCGCTCGAAACAGCTGTGCGCTTCGCGCGGGCGCTGCAGGTGGAATTGGGCCATTCCGGCCAGCAGATGGGCCGTCCCCGGGCTGGCGAGCGCGTCTCCGGCCAGGGCAAGTTCGGCGGCGCGCACAACTTCGTGCCAGCGCTCTCGATCGGCCAGCAGCTGGGCGAGCCGGAGGTAGAGATCGGCGTGCGGCGCAGACTCGAGCGCCTGTTCCACGGCGGCCAGCGCGCGGTCAGTCTCGCGCGCGTGTAGCCAGGCATCGACCAGCAACCCCCAGTGTTCCGCGCTTGCGCTCACCGCACCGTCGCGCAGCGACTGCTCGAGCAGTTCCGCCGCCTTGTGGGCAAGACCGGTGTAGAGGTAGTGCCGCGCCAGATTGAGGAGGTCGTGCTCCCCGGTGAGCAAACCCTGCAGGTAGGCCAGCTCCAGAACCGCCACTGCCTGGGTGTGACTGCCGGTTTCGGTGTACACGCCGGACAGCTGCAGCCAGTAGTCCTTGCGCGCCGGAAACAGCACTATCATGCGTTGTAAGAGCTCCGCCGCAGCCGTGTACTGGCGCGACTGGTAATGTACTGCCAGCAGTTGGCGATACCAGTTCTCCGTGGGTCGCTTGGCCTGTTTGATGGCCATACTGAGCTGCTCGACAGCTTCGGGATAGCGCTGTACCTGCGCATAGGCCGTGCCGGCGAGCGCCCGGGCGGCGGGCGCAGGATTCCGCTGAAGCTTGAACCACCGCTCCAAGGTAGTAATGGCGGCTGGATAGTCAGCGACCACCATTTGCAGTTGAGCCAGTGCGTAGAGGGTGCGCTCGGTCGCCGGGGCTGGCAGTGCCTCCAGTGCAAGACAGTCGCTCAGGGCAGCGATGGCCTGCGGATACTTTTCCTGGCTGGCGTACAGGTGCCCGTAGCTCTGCAGCAGCAGCGCCAGTTCATCGCGCCTGCGTTCCACGCGGGTCCGCAGCCTGTCCAGGTTAGCCAAAGCGTCTTCGTAGCGTCCCTGTTTCATCAGGGTATGGGCGCGGCTGAGCTGCTGATAGGTGCGTTCGCTGATTCGCTGCGCGTCACGTTCGGCGGCGACCGGTGGGCTCAGCGCCAGAACAGGCAGGGCCAGAGCCAGGATGAGCGCGACGGAGAATCTTTTCATGCTCAGCGCCCCGCCAGATTGAACTCGATCACCTGGGTCGCCCGTACGGGTACCGGTCTGCCGCCGACAACCCTGGGCTTGAAACGCCACTGTCTGATGGCCGCGATGGCGGAACGGTTGAACGTGCGGCGGGGGCGGGCGTCGAGTACGATGGGATCGATAACGGTACCCTGTTCGGTGATGGTGAACTCGATCTTGACCCAGCCTTCATCTCCGTTGCGGGCGGCCTTGCGGGGGTAAGCGGGTTCGACTCTGAACAGCGCGATGACCTCGCCGCTACTCCCGGTATCACCGAGTCCCGTCGTCGGGTCCCCGCTGGCTGCAGGTGCCGCGTTCTCGACCACAGCGTTGCCGGCGCCGGGCCGGTCCAAGGTGCTGTCGCGGGCGATGTGCTCTGGATCGAAGGGTTCCAGACTGGGGCCGTCACCGAGATCGAGCGGAATTTGTTCAGGCAGCGCAACGGATAGCGGGGTTGAAGGGGGCGGCTCGATACTTCCCGGCGCCAGGAGTGGTGGGCTTGGAGTTTCTGCGGACTGGTCATCACGCTCCGGGAGGCTGCGCGTCGCCGCGCGCGGCTGTGTCTCGTCCGTATCCGGGGTCAACCTGATCAGACTCACGAAACCGGGATAGTCGGGGCGCGTCAGCCCGGGGCGGCTGCTGCCTATCAGGTATTGCATCAGGCAGAACAGGACCAGAGTAACACCCAGCGCCGGAAGCATAGCAGTAACAAGGCGCATGAACTCACCTAGATCGGGTGTGCGGCGATCGATACATCGCTCACACCTGCGAGTCGCGCCTGATCGATCACCTGCACCAGCAGTCCGGTACGAGAGTTTTCGTCGGCCTGTATGACCACCGCACCTTCCGGATTTTCGGCGTGCAGGCGCTCGATGCTGGCACGCACGGCGCGGATATCGACCTCGCGTTTGTCGATCCACACCGAGTTGTCTGCGGTTATGGCGACCATGATATTGCCACGTTCCTTGCGCTCGCTGCTGTGCGCGCCGGGGCGACTGACATCGACACCGGACTCTTTCACGAACGACGTGGCCACCACGAAGAAGATCAGGATGATAAATACGATATCGAGCATCGGCGTGATGTTCAGGTCGATGTCATCCTCGGCCTCGATGCGCTTTCTTTTCCTCATGCCGGCGCCTCGCGGTAATCGCGCAGCAGATCCGCCGCTTTCTGCTGCTCGAGTGCGGTCTGTTGGCTCAGCCGCACGCTGAAGAACAGGCCGGATAAAGCGACCACCAGTCCCGCCATGGTGGGGATGGTCGCGAGGGAAATACCGTTCGCCATGGCGCGCGCATTGGCGGTGCCCAGGACGGCGATGACGTCGAAGACATGAATCATTCCCGTCACGGTACCGAGCAGGCCCAGCAGCGGGCAGATTGCGATAAGGCTTTTGATCAGCGCCAGCGATCGGGTCAGCCGCAGCGAAAGATCGGAAATCAGGGCCTGACGAATCTGGTGCGCAAACCATGAACTCTGATCCGCGCGTCTGCGCCAGGTATCAACCAGCTGCTCAAGCTCGCGTGGATATTTCAGCCTCAGATAGGCATAACGCTCAATGATCAGGGCCCATAACAGCAGCGAGACCAGAAAGATTGCCCACAGCACGTAGCCGCCGGAAGCAAAAAAATCACGCAGCAGTTCCAGATATTCACGCACAGGCAGCATGATGCCGCTCCCGTTCGGCGTGACGAGCGATGAGACCGGCGCTCTGTTCCTCCAGTACCGCCAGCAGCCGTTTGCTCCTGGTGTTCAGAGCGCTGTGCATCAGTATCAGCGGAATGGCCGCACCGAGGCCGAGTACGGTGGTGACCAGGGCCTGCGAAATGCCGCCGGCCATAAGCCTCGGGTCACCGGTACCGAACAGGGTAATGGACTGAAAAGTCTCGATCAGTCCGGTTACGGTGCCGAGCAGTCCGAGCATGGGGGCAATCACGGCGAGAACGCGTATGGTGACGAGTCCGCGCTGCAGCGCCGGGGTATCTTTCAGGATGGCTTCGTCCAGCTTCAATTCGAGCGTTTCGGTGTCGATGCTGCGGTTCTGATGGTAAACCGCCAGTACCCTGCCGAGCGGGTTGGCAGTGTCGGGAATGTCGCTGCCGAGCTGGCGCCTCATGCATCGCCCGACTGCTGCCAGGTGCCAGGCACGCTCCAGTACGACCGCCACACCCAGCAGCGCGATCGCAATGATGATGTAGCCGATCAGCCGCCCCTGCATGATACGTTCGCCGACGTCGGGTACCTGACCGAGTACGGTAAGCAGGGCGCCCCGGGAGGGATCGACCACCATGGGGACCAGCCCTGAGTTGCTTTGTTCGAACGCCGACGCGGTACGCTGGAAGCGTCGGCCCGGCTGGCGCGCAAGCTCCTGCAACGCGCCCGTTTCGGGGAGATACTGGAGCAGGTTGCCTCCCGATACTGCAGTAAAAGTGCCGGCGCGGGTGACCGGCTGCTGCCGGGCGGAGCCATCGGCGCCTACTACCGCGGTATTGTAGCGGACCAGTTTTCCCGACTCGGTCATCTCCTGTTGCAGCGCAAACCAGAGTCCTTCCAGCTGGGCGATGGAGGGGAGTTCACGGTGCAGTTCCAGCTGCTTGAGTGCCGTAACGCGCTCGCGGAGCTGCGAAGAGATCACGGAATTTTCGATAACTGCGCGGGTGTCGCCCCAAACCTGCCGGTAGACCCCGGATAATTCGGCGAGCGCACCGGAGCGTTCACGTACCCGCCGCTGCAGCTCGATCAACCGTTTCTCGTTGCTGTCGTAAGCCTGCTGGAGGGTGTCGCTGCGCGCCTGCTCGGCAGCGAGCAAGGCTCTGAGTTCGGCAAGCTTGGCTGCCTGTGTGTCCTTTTCCCGCAGAAAACGCTGTTCCCGTTCACGGTTGTCCTGCAGCGTAGTGGCCTGCAGCCGGCGCACCGATTCCAGCAGTGTGTCCAGATCAGAGCTGGTCGATGGCTGCGCCTGCGGCACGCCCGCGGTGCTTGCCAACAAGGCCAGAATGAAGGCCCTCAGCCAGCTCATTGCGTTACCTCGGGGGCGTCAAGAGGCAGTATCAGCAGCTCGGGGGCAGACTGCTTGCGCGCCACGGCGAAGGCCTGCTTCAGCGCGCCTCGGTAGTCATCAGCAAGGGCCTGCCAGGAGCGCGTAGCAGCGTCCCAACTGCCCGCCTGTATCCCGTCCAGTGAACGGTAGAACAGGCCGACGCGACCCACGCGCAGGAAGTCGACCGTGCGCTCTCCGCCGCCGTGCTGCAGTATGCCGCGGTAGGCCTCGACCGAACGCCCGTAGTCGGTCTCGATCTGGTAGGCCTCCATGACACGCCGGTACTTTTCCGCCACGCTGGTATCGGGACGATCGAGCAGGGCGCGCAACTGCGCGACGCGCTGGCGGCGCTCCTGAAGCAGAAATGGTTTGTCGAGTTCGACGAATTGGGCCAGGGTGTCGACCATGCGGCCCAGCAGGGGAATGATCTCGCGCTGTGTGACGTGCACTTCGTCGAGCTGTGTTTCGAGCGAGGAAATGTTCTGCTGCTGGGCCGCGACCATACGCTCAAGGTGATCGTTGTAATCACGCGCACTCTCCAGCTCGCGTGTCGCCTGGCGGTACTCCTGCAGCAGTTCGCGGGTCTGGTCAGAGATCTGATCGATCCGCTGCTGCGACTTCAGCGTCTCCCGGTCTGTCTCAGACTGTAAATCGATACTCGACTTGATCGGGTTTGCGGCGCGGGCGGGGGCAGCCGTGATGGCGAAGGTCGCCAGATTCGACAGCAGCACAAAAGTGAACAAGCAAACTCTCATCTCGTCGGACCTGCAACGCCTGATGGTCTGCCGCTAGCCGTAATTCGACACCCTCAGCCGTCGAACTGGTGCCGGTAGCGGAGGTAGAAGAAACGCCCGCGGGGGTTGTGCAGCGCGCGGTTGAAAAACGGCCATCCCTCCAGAAAGGGGTCTTCCGGCGGTTCCTTGTCGAGGAGGTTCTCTATTCCGAGCGTGAGCGTCCCGCCCGGCAGAGAGCGGGGCAACCAGTTGAACTGCCCGTCGAGCGTTGTCCAGGAGTCGACGCCGTCGCTTGCGTCCGACCGATCGTAGCTGCCGATGTAATTCAGCGTCAGGCTCGCAGCGTAGTCGGCCTTGTTCCAGCCCAGTACGCTTTGACCGCGCCATTCCGGACGGCCGTCTTCGCCTGCTAAATCTTCGAAACCGGCACCGGATACGGGCTCCACCTTATATGAGCCCAGGTAGGTTGCCATGACCGTGAAACGGAAATCGCCAGCGCGCGTCGTTTCCCAATCGATACCGGTGTCGAGGTCGATACCCCAGAGTTTTTGCGATGCCACATTCTGAAACGGGCTGAAAACGACCACAATGTCCCCGTTAGGATCACGGATCACATTACCGGGAAACAGGTTGCTGTTGTTGACATAGAACTGCGGGTTATTGGTGACCGCGTCATCGTTTTCGATGCGCCACCAGTCGACGCTCATGTCCCAGGCGTGGGTGACGTCCCACACCAGACCGAGGCTGTAGTTGTCCGACTCCTCTGCATCCAGGTCTTCGTTGCCGCTGGCCAGGGTGGGTACTTCGACCACTTCGCCGGTCACCGGATCGAAAACGGTCTCGAAAGAGAAGATCTCTTCGCTGTAGAGTTCCTGCAGTGTCGGTGTCTTGAAGCCGGTTCCGGCGCTGGCGCGCAGCAGAAGGTTGTCGAGCGGCTGCCAGCGCAGACCGAGTTTCGGGTTGAAGGTGTCGCCGAAGTCGCTGTAGTGGTCATAGCGTCCTGCCAGCTGAACCTCCACATTGTCGAGCACCGGTACGGACAGCTCCAGGTAGGCTGATTCTGAATGCCGGTCACCGTCCGCGGAGATGCCGCCGATGCCGAGCACGTCACCGCTTTCGGTCACCGGGTCGAACTTATCGGAAAATTCTTCTTTCCGATACTCGGCGCCGAACGCCGCGGATAACGCACCGTGCTGCATGTCCAGGATGTCGCCAGTGGTCTTGAAGTCGACAAAGTACAGCTTGGATTCACCGTCCCGTCTTGTTTCGTAGCTGATGGCGTTCGGGTCCAGATTCGGGCTGTCGCCGAACAGGTTGAGCGTGCCGTCATCCACCGCGGCCTGCACCGCGGTCTGGGTAGCGTAACCGTTCTCTCCGGTAAGCTTGGTGTCGATCCTGCCGGCGCCGGCGCCGAGCTCCCAGTCCCAGTCGCGGAACGTGCCAGTCAGGCCGGCGAGGAGGTTGTAGGCATCGGTCTCGAAGTCGTCGGTGCGCGGACCGAGTTCCAGCAGTCGGTAGATGACGTCGACGTCCTCGCCGGGAAAAATGGTGTTCGGGTTGGTGCCGCTGACAGAGAAACTGCCGGTGCTCGGCGCCAGGTCGCGTTCGCTCGAGGAGTCGGTGTAATTGGCCGAGGCAAACGCGCTCAGGCTGTGCGTGAGGTCATAGCTCCCGGACGCCATCAGGCTGATCCGCTGGGCTTCCGGGATGAGCGTGGTGTGGGGTGCGAAATCGTACAGGCAGAAGGGACCCTTGGCGGCACTGATGCGATCCGGTGGGCAGCGCGGGTCCGGCTCGGGAAACCCGGCAGCCCGAATAATGGTGCCCGGATTGCCCGCGCGGCTGCGGTCGTCGATCGGACCGTTGGCAGAGCTGCTCAGGTCGCGGTCCCGGGACCAGACGTTATCGCGGTCGAAATACTCCAGGCCGAAGGTGACGTTACCCTGGCTGCCCGTGCGTCCGCCGGCGAAGGTGAAGTGGCGTTCATCAGCGTCGCTTTCATCGCTCTGTCCGTAGGATGCCGAAACATCCACGCCATCGTAGTCCTTGCGCAGGATGATATTGACGACCCCGGCGATCGCATCGGAACCGTAGATAGCGGAGGCCCCATCTTTGAGAATCTCGACGCGCTCGACCAGGCCGAGCGGAATAAGGTTGATGTCCACGAAGCTCGAGCTGCCATCCTGGCCGAAAGGAAACTGCGGCACGCGCCGACCGTTGACCAGCACCAGGGTGCGCGACACGCCAAGGCCGCGCAGATCAATGCCGGCCGATGCCGGTGCAAAGCCCTGGGTGAACTTCTCGTCGACGATACCGGCGGAATTGTAGATGACTTTGCTGAACAGTTCGTTGACGGTGGTGGCACCGGACTGGTCGATAGCCGTACGATCCATGACGAACACCGGCAACATGCCTTCGGTGTCGGAGCGCTTGATGTGCGAGCCGGTGACCTGGTATTTCTCCAGCGTAACCGGTGTCTCGGGGCCTGCGAACGCAGGCGTCACGAGCAACCACGCAGCGAGGCTTGCAAACACTGACAGACCCCGTGCCGGGGTCAGCCAGTCTGGATAGCGGCCAAGTTTGTCCATAAGGTCTACTGTTCCTGTTATCCCTTGTCACTCAGCTGACAGAATCTCTGGCCCGTCGCCGGTGGAAATACGATTGCATACTCTTCGCCAGGCGTGCCTTGTGTTGTGACATACAATCTTTCATCTTCAACGAGTTAACGGCAGGGTGCCGCTACACTTGAAGGCGCCGTCCGGGCCTCCGCCGAAACTCCCACGGGCCCTCGTTGGTGCCCGCGTGCGCGGTCCATGGGGCATGCCGATCCGGTTCCTCGCCGCACCTGTCGGCCCCGGCGCGGGACACTTTAGGTTCGCATCGCCGGCGCAGGCTCTTGAGCAGCGCTCACAGCAACAGGCGTTCGATCGCCCGGGCGCTCTGTGGGCGTGCGAAGTTATAGCCCTGGCCAAAAGCGCAGCCGGATTCCAGCAGGAACCGGTGCTGTGCATCGGTCTCGATGCCTTCTGCGGTGAGATCGAGTTCGAGTTCCCGCGCCATGTCTATAATGAGCGCGACGATACGCCCGGCGCGCCCGTTCTCCGGTATCTGGGCCATGAAGCCACGGTCCACTTTCACCGCGTGAATCGACAACTGCATCAGACAGGCCAATGACGAGTAACCGGTGCCGAAATCGTCGATCGCGACCCGCACACCTCTGGCCATGAGCGTACGCAGGGTCCGCTCGACCCGGGGAAGATGTTCGATCACCTGGCGCTCGGTGATTTCCAGTTCCAGGTCACTGTGTTGGATCCCCGCCCGGGATACCGCCGCGTCGACCGTGGCGCAGAAGTCGGTCGCCATCAGTTGTGAAGGCGAGATGTTCACCGCCATGCGGAGTCTCGGGCCCCCGGCCTTCTGCCAGCGTCCAAGCTGCTGACAGGCCTGCTCTATGACCCAGCGTCCCAGCTGGATGATCTGTCCCGTCTGTTCGGCGAGTTCAATGAAGTGATCGGGTCCTATCACTTCGCCCGACTCGGTAACCAGGCGCACCAGCGCTTCAACCCCCACGATGCGCTGGGTATCCATGGCGTACTGCGGCTGGTAGTGGAGCACCAGTCTGTCCTGTTCAAGCGCGCGCTGGAGTTCAGTCACCGTCCAGGCGCGGTCGCGCAGCCGCGTCAGCAGTTGGGGCGAAAATACACGGTACTGGGTTGGATGTTGGTGATTCACATCGCGCAGCGCCATGCGGGCAAACCGCAGCAGGTCGTGTGGTTGCGTGGCATCGGCGGGATACATGGCGATGCCGATGCTGGCCCTTACGTGCAGCTGCAGGTCGCCGGTATCATAAACTCCGCCGCAGTGCGCCAGCACGCGGTTTGCCACACTTGCGACGTGGTTCATATCGTCGATGCCGTAGAGCACGATAACGAACTCATTGTCCGTGACGCGACACAGTACATCATCCTCGCGCAGGCATTCACCGAGGCGGGCTTCGATGTGTTTCATCAGCTTCTGTCCGGCTGCGTGGCCATGGATTTCTTCGACCACACCGTACTTGCTGGTTCGGAACCATAGACAGGCGGCCTGGTGACCGGCTGATTCGGCGCTGCTCAGCAACGCCGTGATGGCCGCTTCGGACAGTTCATCTAACGGCACGTTAACCGGGTTCTGGCTGAGCGGCAGGACGTCGGCGGTCGATGGGCAGGTCCGGGGCAAGGCCGACCGCTGTGCGCGTGATCCCGGTTCCAGGTGGGGGAAGGGAACCACACCGTCGAGGTCCGCGTGGACGGCTTTACCCGGCTGCGCGTCTGCGGCTCGGCGTGCGGAAAGGCCCTGTTCCCCGGGGCGACCGAATCTGGAATGATTATTGGTTACGCTCATGCCTGTGGTTCTCTGCTGCTCGGCTGACTGGCGTGAAAGCTGCGGCGCCGGTTGTCAGCGCCGCTGCAATGACCGTCACTTGCTGCGGTTCCCCGGCATTGAGTGACGGGCGTTGCAATCACCTGGTCATGGGGCGTTAGTCGTCGTTCAGTGTCAGGCTCTGATTCTGGGCATCGTAGAGCGGCGTCGCGTTGCCAACCGCGTCGGACCACAGGTAGCCATCCGACCACAGATAGCCGTCGCTCCAGAGATAGCCGTCGGACCACAGGTAGCCGTCGCTCCAGAGATAACCGTCGGACCACAGGTAGCCGTCACTCCAGAGATAACCATCACTCCAGAGGTAACCGTCGGGCCACAGATAACCGTCACTCCACAGGTAACCGTCGGACCACAGATAACCGTCGCTCCACAGGTAGCCCGCACTCCAGTAGCCATCCGACCACAGGTAGCCGGTGTCTTCGACCAGCACCACCTTGTTGTCGAATCTCCCCTTTGTGTCCTGGGTACCCAGCGCCATCCGGGGCGAGAGCGCACTGGTGGTCATGACGCCGGTCTCGTTCAGCGCCGCATCGATGTCCAGCACGCCGGCGCCGACCACCGTGGCATCGCCGTAAGTCTTGCGCGCCGAGCGCATCAGGCGGGCCTTGACGGTGTCGGGGCTGAGACTTTCGTCCTTATCCAGCATCATCGCCACGGCGCCGGAGACCAGGGCCGCGGCCATGGAGGTACCGGACAACTCCAGGGCATCGTCGCAATCCTCACCGCAACGTACCACCCGGTCGGGCAGGTCGGTACGCAGCTTTGCCACATCGGGAATGGCGGCAACGACCCTATTGCCCGGCGCGAGCAGGTCGGGCTTCAGGATATGGTCGTGCAGGGTCGGACCGCGCGAGGAGTAGCTGGAGACGTAATCGTCGTTCGGGTTGTGGCCGGTGCCGTTGTCGGTAATGGAGCCGACGGTGATGACCTTGCGCGAGTTACCCGGGCTGGGGATGGTGAAGTGTCCGTCACGGC
>CBDTYI010000036.1:0-13654 GCA_965364565.1 uncultured Gammaproteobacteria bacterium
AAAAACAGCGCGGCATTTCCGTGACCTCGTCGGTGATGCAGTTTCCCTACAAGGACGCGATGGTGAACCTGCTGGACACGCCCGGCCACGAGGACTTCTCGGAAGATACCTACCGCACCCTGACCGCGGTGGACTCGGCACTGATGGTGATTGACGTCGCCAAGGGCGTGGAGGCACGCACCATCAAGCTGATGGAAGTGTGCCGCTTGCGCACCACGCCGATCTTCACTTTCATCAACAAGCTAGACCGCGAGGGCCGCGATGCCATCGAGTTGCTCGATGAGGTGGAGGACGTGCTGAAGATACAGTGCGCGCCCATCACCTGGCCGATCGGCATGGGCAAGCGCTTCCGGGGTGTCTACCACCTGGAGCAGGATAAGGTTTATCTCTATGCCCACGGCGACAGCAGCCGGCGCCAGGAGGCCAAGGCGATCAACGGGCTGGACAACCCGCTGCTGGATGAAGTGCTGGGTGGACAGGCGCAGGAACTGCGGGAGGAAATCGAACTGGTGCACGGCGCCAGCCACGCCTTCGACAAGGATGCCTACCTGCGCGGCGAGCTCAGCCCGGTGTTCTTCGGCTCGGCGATCAACAATTTCGGTGTGCAGGAGCTGCTGGATTACTTTGTCGAATACGCGCCTTCACCGCTGGCACGCGACACCACCACCCGGAGTGTCGATCCCCTGGAGGATAAGCTGACCGGGTTCGTATTCAAGATCCAGGCGAACATGGACCCGCAGCACCGCGACCGCATCGCCTTCTTCCGGGTCTGTTCGGGCATGTACAGCAAGGGTATGAAGATGCACCATGTGCGCATCGGCCGGGACGTGCAGGTGGCCAATGCGCTTACCTTTCTGGCCGCCGATCGCGGGCATGTGGACGAGGCTTACCCGGGCGACATCATCGGTCTGCACAACCACGGTACCATCCGCATCGGTGATACCTTCACCCAGGGCGAGGAGCTGAAGTACACCGGCATCCCCAACTTCGCGCCGGAGCTGTTTCGGCGCGCCGTGCTCAAAGACCCGTTGCGCATGAAGGCGCTGCAGAAGGGACTCGGCCAGTTGAGCGAAGAGGGGGCGACCCAGCTGTTCCGGCCGCTCAAGAACAACGATCTGATTCTCGGTGCTGTCGGCGTGCTGCAGTTCGACGTGGTGGCGCAGCGGCTCAAAGACGAATACAAGGTTGACTGTCTGTTTGAACCGGTGTCGGTAGCCACGGCACGCTGGGTGCAGTGCGACGATGCGAAGCTGCTGCAGCGGTTTCGCGACAAGGCCTATGAAAATCTCGCTGTCGACCAGGCCGGTGAGCTGGTCTACATCGCGCCGACGCGCGTGAACCTGGAGCTGGCAATGGAACGTTATCCGGATGTGCAGTTCCACGCGACACGCGAAATCTAGGGGACTTCTGATTAATTCGCTTCTCGCCATCCCGGCGCATGCCGGGATCCAGTGAATTCAACGCTATGGATTCCGGCATGTGCCGGAATGACGGATTAATCAGAGGTTCCCTAGGTAGGCGTCTGCCCGTTCCCGGGCCACGGATTGGTGCGAACTGCGCTAGAAACGTGCAGAAATGCCCGGCCCGAACTCAGGCGGTTTCTGTAAGGCGTTGAAAAACAAGTGTTGGTAAAAGTGGCACGCGCGATGCATCAGCATTCGGTGTAGTCATTGTTATCTCCTCCAACCGCAAGGTTATTCGGGGTGCGTAAGCACCCCTTTTTTTATGCTGCGGTCGCAGTCACTGCTATGCACTGGCGCCGGTCAGGGCCGGGAACAGACGCTTGGTCTCCAGATGCAGGCGCTCGTCGACCAGGCGGAAGATTTCCTGGGTCTCGTGGATGAAGTGGTCGCGGTCGCCGGAGTGGTAGTGCTTGCACCAGCGTTTGGTGTATCCGGTCAGGATGCGTTCCAGCTCGTGGGTGTTGTCCACGAACTTTTCTGCGACCTGATTGAGATCGTGATCGCGGTTACTCAGCATCTCCGGGTAGAGCGCCCGGGACTCATGGTTCAGGTGGTTTTCCAGCCGCTTGCGGAAGCGGTCCAGCAGCTCGCAGAACACGGCGTTATTACGCAGATCGGAGTGCGCGATGAGTACCGAGAGTATCACTCGCAGATCGTTGATTTCCTTGTTCTCGGCCTCAAGTTCGGCGACAGGCAACATGATGTGTCCTCCTTATTTCCTGTTCGTTTTGGCGATTGCGCATAGCATGACACACTCATGGGGTGCGCTTCCATGTTCCTATTATAGGTGAGAAAAACCACTGAGCCGAGAGGGGCGCGGCGGCCGTCGGGGAGGGGCGAAACGGCTGGCCTACGGTTGCGTGGACGCCGGAGCTTTGTCCCGTTCGAGTATTTTCTGCAGCGATTGCTCATTGTTGCAGAAGCCGATGTCGGCGGCATCCACCTCGCCTTGGGCGAGTCGGTCGTCGCATTCCGCCGTGCGTCCGCAATCCGAGCAGCGGCCCATCTGCTGCTGGATGTCGAGGATGCGCTCGCTGTGCAGATAGCCGGTGACGTCGATACCCAGCGCCGCGAGCATTCTGCTGAGCCTCAGCTTTTCGATGTCGCGCGCCAGCGTCTGGCGGTATTTCCTGCCGACGTTCAGATTGAACACGATGGCGGCGAACAGGAGCCCGGCAAAGGCGGCCATCAGCAGGCCGAACAGCCCGGTGGCAATGAGACTGACTAAATCCATGAACCCTGACTCTTATGGTGTTGTGTCTGCGACCAGCAGGGTGACCATATAGAAAACCGTCCGCGGCGTCCATGACGTTGATCAGGAAAAGGCCGGGCAACCGATGGCTGTTGCACTGTTTTGAACCGTGCGCCCCAACCCGGTTCCCGCTTCTGGTGCGTGTCGGTGGCGGCGAATCGCTCCTAAGCCCGTGCCAGGCCGCCACGGGTGCACCTACAGGGCGTTTTGCGGTACAAAATGGTACCCAGGCACGTGGCTTGCAAACCGGCAGGGAATCCTCACTGCAGAGTCGGATCAGGCGTCGATCAAGGTATGTTGGAAAAAACACTCGCAATTATTCTGGCTGGCGGCGTCGGGTCGCGCCTCTACCCGCTGACGGCGGACCGCGCCAAACCGGCGGTGCCGTTCGGCGGCAAGTACCGGATTATCGATTTCACCCTGGCCAACTGCCTGCATTCCGATATCCGCCGTATCCTGGTGCTGACCCAGTACAAGTCTCATTCGCTGCACAAACACCTGCGCGACGGCTGGTCCATCTTCAACCCGGAGCTGGGCGAGTACATCACCACGGTGCCGCCGCAGATGCGGGTCGACGGCGAGTGGTACTCGGGGACGGCCAATGCGATCTACCAGAACCTGTATATGCTGGAGCGCAGCGACGCCGAATGGGTGCTGATCCTGTCCGGCGACCACATCTACCGCATGGACTATGCCGAGATGCTGCGCGCCCACCTTGCCAGCCAGGCCGATGTCAGCGTCGCCTGCATGGAAGTGGACATACAGCAGGCGCCCGGGTTTGGCATCATGACGGTGGATGCCGGCGGGCGTATCAGCGACTTTGCCGAAAAACCGGAGCAGCCGCGTGCCTTGCCGGAGGACCCCGGGCACGCGCTGGCGTCCATGGGGATTTATGTGTTCAGCAAGCAACTGCTGCTGGAAGTGCTGCAGCAGGACCACGACAACCCCGATTCCGGTCACGATTTCGGTCGCGACATCCTGCCATCCATGATCCCGCAGGGACGCGCCCATGCCTACCGGTTCGGCGGCAGGGGCGGGCGCGTCACACCGGATCGCTATTGGCGCGATGTCGGCAGCATCGATGCTTTTTACGACGCCAACATGGCGCTGCTGGAGCCGGTGCCACCGCTGGATCTCTACCAGGAAGACTGGACCATACGCACCTACCAGGGGCAGCACCCGCCCGCGCGCACCGTACCGGGTTACTCCGGCAATGAGGGCGTGTTCGTGAATTCCATTCTGGGCAGCGGTACCGTGATTGCCGGTGGCGGGGTGAATCATTCCATCCTGTTTTCCCGGGTGCGAGTCAATGACGAGGCCATAGTGGAGGATGCCATCCTGTTCGACGATGTGGTGGTGGGCAGCAACGCCCAGGTGAAGCATTGTATCGTCGACAAGGGTGTGGTGATCCCGGACGGTGAAACCGTCGGCGTGGACCGCGAAAAAGACGCGCAGCGCTTTCACCTGTCACCCAACGGCATCGTGGTGATTCCCAAGCACTATCGTTTTCAGCCCTGAACGGCGCAATCTCGTCAAACCATTGACGCACGGTTTTGGTGCTGCGTTTGACATGCCCTGGTGGCGGGTTAAGCTTGGACCGCACGCGCGGCGTGAGCCGGGCCCGTCACAGGAAGCAAGCGTATGTCGACCGATGTCACCGTTCCCGCGTCAGCCAGCGAAAAGCGCGGTCCTCGCTGGACCCATGTGCTGCTCATCGTGCTCGCTACCATCGTGGTCACCGTCGGCGTCACCTACTGGGTGCTGGCGACCTGGGTGTTCGTCAAGGAATTCAAACCGGTGCAGCTCAACGCCCGCGAAGAGCAGGTGCTGAATTCCAAGCTCAGGGCCATCGGTTACGAGGTCGACGAACTGGACGCGCAGGGCAATCTGAAGCCGGAACCCTACAGCGAGGTCGGGGCGAAGCGCGAAGTGAGCTTCAGCGAGCGGGAGCTGAACGCCATGCTGGCCCGGAATACCGACCTGGCGCACAAGCTGGCCATCGATCTGTCCGACGAACTGGTCAGCGCCAAGCTCCTGATACCCTTGGAGCCGGACTTTCCGATGCTGGGCGGCAAGACCTTGCGCGTCAATGCCGGTGTCGAGATGGCCTACCGTGAAAGCCGGCCGATCGTCATTCTCAAAGGCGTCAGCATCATGGGGGTGCCGATTCCGAACGCCTGGCTGGGCAACCTGAAGAACGTCGATCTGGTGAATGAATTCGGTGCCGATCGCGGGTTCTGGAAGAGCTTCTCGGAGGGCGTGGACAACATCCGCGTCGAAGAGGGGCAGATGAAGATCAAGCTCAAGGAGTGACGGCGTTTCATGCACGCCGATGCCGAAACTCTGAACCCGGAGTTGCTTCGGTGACGCGCAACCCGCTGTGGCTGGCGGTGGCGGGCGTTTTGCTGGCGGCCTGCGCCGGCACGCCCAACCCGGTGCTGTATCCCAATGCCCATCTGCAAACGGTCGGTTCGGCGGCGGCCGAGCGCGATATCGCCCAATGCCGGCAGCTGGCCAGCACTTCGGGAGTTGCCGAGCAGCGCAGCGGCCAGGTGGGTAGCAGCGCCGCTACCGGCGCGGCGGTGGGTGGCGCGTCGGCCGGCGCCTGGGGTCTGGTGCGGGGCAACGCCGCGGAAAATGCGCTGGCCGGTGCCGCGGCCGGTGCCGCCGCAGGCACCGTGCGCGGTGCCATAAAGAATTCGGAGACGTCCCCGGTGTACAAGAACTTCGTCCAGAAATGCCTGCGCGACCGCGGCTACGAGGTGATCGGCTGGCAATAGCAGTTGTTGCCGCGGCGGTGCGGTAGGCATGCCGCCGTCGAGCCTACAGGGATGTATTCACGGCGTGTCCTGGCAAAGCCTGCACCACTCGGCGAACCACTCCACGACTGCGTTAGTTGGGGCGCAGCACCTAGTGTGAGTCCTTGCGCGGCGCTGACGGCTTCGGTTTCGCCCGCGCCTTGCCTGCGTGCTTCGCTGCGGAGCGGGGCTTGGCTGCACGTTTTCCGGCTGCCGGTCGACCTTTCGCTACGGCTTTGCGTGCCGGCTTCCCGGTTCCCTGTCCAGCGATGGATCCGGTTGCCGGTGCGCGTCGGTCGGGGTCCGCTTTCCCGGCTTTGCCGCCCATGCGTTCGATCGCCAGACGCTGCTGGCAGACGCGCGTCTTCTTCAGTGCGGCAAAGGTTTCTTTCGGCATGCCGGCCGGCAGGTCGATGGTGCTGAAGCTGTCGTGGATTTCGATGTGACCGATGTATTCGCTGTCGATGTCGGCTTCATTGGCGACCGCACCCACGATGTTGCCCGGCTTGACACCGTGCTGATGACCCACGGCCAGGCGGAAACGCTCCATTCTGACTTCCGGGTGGCCTTTGAGCGGCAACGCCTGCCCTGAAACACGGGCGCCTCGCTCCCGCTGCGCTGCTGCGGTGGGCGGCCTGTCGGGCGCTGCGCGTTGCTTGCTCTGCGGGCTTTGTTCGGGCAGTAACAGCGGTTCGTCGCCCTGCAGCAGGTGTGCCAGTGCGGCGGCAATTTCCAGCGGTTCCGCTGCGGCCTCTTCCTGCACCTCGGTCAGCATCTGGTAGAACAGTTCGTTGCGCTCATCGGCCAGAGCATCGCGCACCCGCTGCTTGAAGCGCAGCACGCGCTGGACGTTGATGTCCCTGGCGGTGGGCATCTGCATGGGCGTGATGGACTGGCGGGTGGCTTTTTCGATGGTTTGCAGCAGGCGTTTTTCGCGTGGCGCCACGAACAGGATGGCATCGCCTTTGCGCCCCGCGCGCCCGGTGCGGCCGATGCGGTGAATATAGGCCTCCGCGTCGGTGGGAATGTCGTAGTTGATGACGTGGCTGATACGCTCCACGTCCAGGCCGCGGGCCACCACGTCGGTAGCGACCAGGATGTCGAGCTTGCCTTTGCGCAGGCGCTCGACAATGCGCTCGCGCTGCTGTTGCGGGATGTCGCCGTTCAGGGCCTCGCAGGCGTGCCCGCGGGCTTCGAGTTTTTCGGCCAGTTCCACCGTGGCGGTCTTGGTGCGCACAAAAATCAGCACGGCTTCGAACTGTTCGGCTTCCAGCAGGCGCGTCAGGGCATCCAGTTTGTGCAGACCGCTGACCGGCCAGTAGCGCTGCGTGATGGTCTCCGCGGTGGCAGTGCGCCGGGCGATCTGTATGACCTTGGGATCGTGCAGATGCCGGTGCGCCACCTTCTGGATTTCGCGCGGCATGGTGGCCGAGAACAGGGCGATCTGGCGGGTATCCGGGGTGTGCTCCAGCACCCACTGCACGTCGTCGATGAAGCCCATGCGCAGCATCTCATCGGCTTCGTCGAGCACCAGCGCCTGGAGCGCCGCCAGCTTCAGGGTGCCGCGGCGCATGTGATCCATGACCCGGCCCGGCGTGCCCACCACCACCTGGGCGCCGCGCTTCAACTGGCGCAACTGAATGTCATAGGACTGACCGCCATAGATCGGCAGTACGTGAAAGTCCTGCAGGTGGCGCGCATAGCGCTGGAACGCCTCGGCCACCTGGATGGCCAACTCCCGGGTCGGCGCCAGTACCAGCACCTGGGGATCGCGGCGCGTGACATCGAGGCGTGACAGCAGCGGCAGGGCAAAGGCCGCGGTCTTGCCGGTGCCGGTCTGGGCCTGCCCGAGCAGGTCATGACCGTCCAGCAAGGCCGGGATGCACTCGGCCTGAATGTGCGTTGGGGCTTCGTAGCCGACTTCCTGCAAGGCTTCGAGCAGGGGAGGGGCGAGGCCCATGTCGCGGAAAGCGGGCAGCGGTTCGGTGGTGGCCATGTGGGAAATGCCTGCGGGTGTTGATCAGCTGGGGGATGGAAACGGAGCAGGTCCGACCGCGGCCGGTTTCGCGCCGCGGAAAACAGGCACGGGATAGTAGCACATCCCGCCCCACTGACAAGCCGCCACGGCGCATTCCCGGATCTTCCCGCGTGCCGGGCAAACCGGCTTGAAATCTGCAGCTTAGCGGTCCGGCTCGAGTCTCGGCAGGGATCGTCGGGGGTTTGGCTATTGATCGACCCCGGCTTCGCAAGCACAATGCGCTCCTCTTACCAACCCAAACCCTGACAATGCCGCGTTCACAGCCTCACAGCGGCGTGCCGAATGCAGCGTTGTCAGGGTTTGGGTTAGTGTTTTCGCCCCGGCTGCGGCAGACGCAGGCAAACCGGATAGGTGTCGTAAATCAATCAAGAGGGATGAGTCTGATGAAGTTGATTCTTTTGGGTGCGCCGGGTGCCGGCAAGGGTACCGTTGCCAAGCAGCTGACCAAACTCGACGGTTCGGTGCAGATTTCCACCGGCGATATTCTGCGCGGTGCAGTACAGGCGGGCAGCGATCTGGGTAAGCAGGCCGAAGCCTATATGAAAGCCGGTGACCTGGTGCCCGACGAGCTGATCATGGGCATTATGGAAAAACGTCTGCAGGAGCCGGACTGCGCGAAGGGGTTCCTGCTGGACGGGTTCCCGCGCACTATTCCGCAGGCCGAAGCGCTCAAGAAACTGCTGGCCAAGCTGGGCATCGAACTGGATATGGCGGTGAATATCGATGTGCCGCGCGATGTGATTCTGGATCGTCTCACTACTCGCCGCACCTGCTCGAATGCCGACTGCCAGGCGATCTACAACGTCAAGAGCAATCCGCCCAAGCAGGAAGGCGTCTGCGACAAGTGCGGCAGCCCGGTGGTGCAGCGCGAAGATGAAACCGAGGAGGCTATCAGCCACCGCCTGCAGACCTACAATGAAAAGACTGCGCCGCTGATCGGCTTTTACGACAAGGAAGGTTTGCTGCTGACCGTTACGGCGACCTCGAGCGAGGCGGTCATCGAGGCCATCCAGAAGAAACTTGCTGGCTGAGAAGATTGCGGCTGCCGGGCGCCGTTGCGTCCCGGTCGCTCAGGAAATGCGGCGGCCCTTACCGGGCCGCTTTTTTTTCGGCCGCGTGCTGCGGACTCAGTGGCGCGCGCAGTCCACCGGCAGCAACGGTTGTTCGTTGGCGCTCGCCTGCTTCCATACGTAGATTTCCGTGCTGGCCGGGTCGCATTGAGTGCAGCTGCCGCCACAGGAGGCGGTCGCCATCTGTTTGTGCACCTTGCCCTTGCGGATCCAGACCTGCAGCATGCCACGCACCGCATCCGGTTCGGTGTCGAAATGCAGTGCGATGTCAGCCAGTGTCGCCCGGCCGCGCTGCTGCAGATAGTCGCGTACCTCCGACAGGATCACGCTTCCACCCTCACAGGTTTGCTGGCCGGCTCGGGACGGCGCCGCTCCCAGCGGCGTAACAGGAACACCACCAGCGCAAACACACTCCACATGCCCGCCAGCCAGGCGCTGGACGCCGCGGGGTGCAGGTCGAAACGGGCCACCTGGTAAAAGCTTGCCGCGGTGATGTAGGCCACCAGCGTGGTCCAGCCGGCGACGAATGCCGCCCAGGGGGCACCGGCCTCCCGTTTGATCGCGCCGATGGTGGCGGCACAAGGGAAATACAGCAGCACGAACAGCAGATAGGCGAAGGCGCCGGCCTGGCCGTCAAACCGCGAACGCATGGTTCCGAATACACCCTGGTTAACGCCCTGCTCGGCGGCTGCGGCATCGGTGTCGGTGACATCCCCGATATCGAGCCCGACCGGATCCAGCAGGCTGTCGCGCAGCGCGGCAAGGTTGGCCGGGATGGTGGCAGCAGCGTTTTTCAGGTCGGTCCAGAGCTCGAATGGGGCGTCTGCCTCGCCGTTCGCATCGGCCGCCAGGCTGGTGTAGAGGTTGTCCAGAGTGCCGACCACAACTTCCTTGGCGAGCACCCCGGAGAACACCCCGACCACCGCCGGCCAGTTGTCTTCGTGAATGCCGAGTGGCGCGAACACGGGGGTTACCACCCGACTGGCGGCGCTCAGGATCGAGCGCTCGCTGTCCTCGTTGCCGAACGAACCGTCGGTGCCGATCGAGTTGAGAAAGGTGAGTCCCAGCACCATCAGGATGATGACCTGGCCGGCTTCCTTGACGAACAGGCGCACGCGGTCCCAGGCGCGCAGCAGGATCCCCTTGAGTGTCGGCAGATGATAGGGTGGCAGCTCCATCATGAAACCGCTGCTGGCGCCCGGCAGCAGGGTTCGTTTCATCAACAGGCCGGTCAGGATCGCTACCGCGATGCCAGTCAGATAGAGGGCGAACACAATGTTCTGACCCGAAGTGGGGAAGAAGGCGGCGGCGAACAGGGCGTATACGGGAAGCCGCGCGCCACACGACATGAACGGGTTCATGAGGATGGTCAGCTTGCGTTCGCGTTCGTTCTCCAGGGTGCGGGTTGCCATCACCGCGGGCACGTTGCAGCCGAAGCCGACAATCAGCGGCACGAAGGCTTTACCCGGTAAGCCGATGGCGCGCATGGAACGGTCCATGACGAAGGCCGCGCGTGCCATGTAACCCGAGTCCTCCAGCACCGACAGGAACAGGTACAGGGAGGCAATAATGGGGATAAAGGTTGCCACCACCTGAACGCCACCGCCGAGACCATCTGCGAGCAGCACGCGCAGCCAGTCGGGTGCGCCGATACCCGTGAGCAGTTCCCCGAAGCCCGACACGAACAGAGCACCGGCGGCGCCATCGAAGAAGTCGATAAAGGCGCCGCCGACGTTGATGGTGAACAGAAACATCAGATACATGATGCCGAGAAACAGCGGGATGCCGCACCACCTGCCGAGCACGAAGCGGTCGATGCGGTCGCTGAGGGTGCGTGTAACCGCGCCGCGGCTGCGTGATACGATCTGTGCCAGGGCGTGGGCGTGCCCGTAGCGGGTGTCGGCGATCAGGATGTCCGCATCCTCGCCGGCGCGGTTGGCGATCTGCTGGCGCCAGTCGTGCAGTCTGCCGCTCAGCGTTTCCGGTGTCTGGCGACTGACGGCATCATCGCCCTCGATCAGCTTGATGATCAGCCAGCGCCGGTTGGCGGCCGGGTGGTCGCCGAATTCGGGTTCCAGGTCGGCCACCGCCTGTTCCACCACTTCGTCCAGGGCGAGCGAAAAGCCGCCCTGTTCGTGGCCGTCGGCGACCGCCAGCATACGCGCTTTCAACTCGGTGGTGCCTTCGCGGTTGACCGCCACAATGGGTACTACCGGACAGCCCAGTTCCTCTGCCAGCAGCCCGGCGTCGATATGGATGCCGCGTTTACGCGCCACGTCCATCATGTTCAGGGCCAGCACCATGGGTACGCCCATCTCGAGCAGCTGCACGGTCAGATAGAGGTTGCGCTCCAGGTTGGCCGCATCCACGACATTGACCACCAGATCGGCTTCGCGCGACAAGAGATAGTTGCGGGTCACCTGTTCATCGAGTGAACTGGCATCCAGCGAGTAGATTCCGGGCAGATCGACCACGGCCACCTGACGGCCTTCGAGCTCGAAGCGCCCTTCCTTGCGCTCCACCGTGACGCCCGGCCAGTTGCCGGTCTTCTGGCGAATGCCGGTAAATGCATTGAACAAAGCCGACTTGCCGCAGTTGGGATTGCCCGCCAGCGCGACCGTCAGGGCCGGCTTGCGCCCGGAGCGTGGGGCAGCAGTCGTGTGGCAAGCGCCCATCAGTCGAGTGCCTCGGCGCGCACCTTGTCGGCCATACCCGCGCCCAGCGCAACCCGGTTGCCGGCGTTTCCCACCACCACCCCTCGCCCGCGATGATGCAGCACCTCGACTTCCGTACCGACGGTGAGCCCGAGTGACAGCAGTCGGCGAGTCAGCTCGCGGCCGCCGTCGATCGCGACCAGGCGGACCTTGCGGCCGACAGGGGTTTCACTGAGAAGCTGGACTGGCATGGCTCGGCTCGATAAACGAGAATGGTTCTCAAATATACTCCAGTTCGGAGATATTAGTAAATGCTGAATATGCAGGTTGTTGCCAAGTCGCATGCAAGCCTTCAGCCTGCCGCGAAGTCCGCGGTGCTTTATAACCATACGTCCAAAAGGTTTTTATTGGTCAAGCGGCGAAATTGGCTTTATCATTCGCGGCCCGCCCCCGTGTCGCGCAGCAGCGCGTCAGCGCGGGGGCTCAGGCGAGGCGCATCGGATTTCCTGGACGGCAACCACGCCCCGCGAAAGCTGCACAGGCAGGTGCGACCACACTGAGGGCTTCAGCGTTGTTCTCCAACAAACCGCACCTGAAACACACGCTGCACAGCATCGGCCAGCAGGCCTTGTCTGTCACTACGCGGCTCACGGATATCAAGCGCGCCGGTCCGCGCCGCGAAGCGGAGCTGTACGCCCAGCTGGGTGACCTGAATCGCAAACTGGTGGAACTGGAGGCGGCGCACCTGGCCTTGCAGGCGCAGTTACAGCGGCGCCGTGACGAGCACAACCAGGATCGGGACAGCGCGTGCATTGTCGATCTCCAGCAACAGGTCGCAACGCTGGGGTCGCAATGCGATGGTGCCTGGCAGCGGGTCCGGGAGCTGGAATTGTCGCTGGCCGAATCGCACGCGCGGGAGCTCCATATCGAGACCCGTTTCGAGACCTTGCGCGAAGGTCTGGAACGCGATCGCAGCGCCTTGGAGGCCGAGCTGGATCAGGCGCAAGCGGCACTGGCATCCTCCCGCCAGGAACTGCAGCAGTGGCGCGCGCACGGCTCGCGGGTACTGGAAGCCATGCAGCAGGCGCAGCGGCTCGCCGATCAGAGCGGCGCCACGGCACGCGAACTGGAAAGCTATCTGGAACGCAGCTCGCGCCTGTTCGACCCGCGCGTGTCTGATCTTGGCACACTGGCCGGTTCCAGAGCAGCAACGCCGGGCGAGCGCCTGTCAGCCGTCCGGCGCAGCTGGTCGAGCCTGGTCGGCGAGGGCCGGTTCACGTCGCGCGAGGTGCGGTTCGCAGCCGCCCTGCCGCTGTTGATCGGTGCGCTGGCCAGCGCCAAGGTGATGTGGGACACCCGCGACGACCCGCCGCTGTTCGAAGCACCGGACCAGCAAGCGCAGCACGCCGGGCGGGCGCAGGGCGAAGGTGCGTTCACCGGCGTGGATGGGGATTCCGGGACGCTGGCAGCAGCGCGCATCGGGCCGGCTTCAGACTCGGCAAGGCAGGCCGACGCTGCGACCGCAGCCGACCCGGTCGACGCGCCGGTCGCCAGAGAGGCGCGCGCCGCGCTTGCGGCGCTCGAAGCTGTTTCGCCGGCGGGCGGCGGGCAGGCGGAATTCGACCCCCGTGTGCAACGCCAGCAACACGACCTGCTGGCGTTGGGTTTTGATCTCGGTCACAGTCGTGCCGACGGCCTTATGGGTGCTCGCACCCAGCAGGCGCTGAACGAATTCGAAGCGCTGTATGTGCCTGCCATCGGATTGGACTCTCTGTCCGACCCCGGGCAGCTGGTGGCGACCTTGGCAGACCGCGCACGCGAGGATGCTGCGCGCCTCGACATCAGCAGTGAGGTGCTCGCCGCGATCCAGCTGGGTCACATGCGCACCGGCGTGGCGTTCTCCTATCTCGCCGAGCTCGCTGCGGTGGAGAGCCGCTTCGATCCGACCACCCGATCGCTGAGTTCCAGCGCAACCGGTCTGTACCAGTTCACCGAGGATACCTGGCTGCAGGTTTTGCGGGCACACGGGGACAAGTACGGTCTGGCCGACTATGTAGCGCAGATCGAGTATGTCCCCAACGGCAGCGGGGGCGGGCGGCTGGTGGTAGCTGATCCCGAGTGGCGCCAGCGCTTGCTGGATCTGCGCTACAGCGCGCGCATTTCGGCGCTGATGGCTGCCGAGTTTGCCGGTGATAACGAACGCAAGCTGGTCAGTGCCCTGGATCGCGAGGTCACATCCACCGACCTGTATTTTGCGCACTTCCTCGGTGTCGCAGACGCTATTGCCTTCCTGAGTCTGTTACAGGTGATGCCGGACGAGGTTGCCGGCAAGCTGTTTCCCGAAGCGGCCAGCGCCAACGGTGCCATCTTTCACCCGCC
>CBDTYI010000037.1:0-13419 GCA_965364565.1 uncultured Gammaproteobacteria bacterium
GACCGTTCAAGTGCCTGGAAGGTTTCTGGCGTTTTGATCCGCTGGGTGATACCGGTTGCAAGGTTTCGCTCGACATTGCGTTCGAATTTGCCAATCGCATGCTGAGCCTGGTGGTCGGCCCGGTGTTCAACCAGGTGGCTAATTCACTGGTCGACTCGTTCCAGAAGCGCGCGGTGGACGTTTATGGCAAGCGCTGAAACGATCGCTGTCGAGGTCGCCTATGCCACGCCGGAGGAGCAGCGCATAGTCAGTCTCGAGGTGGCTCCCGGCACCACGCTGCGCCAGGCGATAGAGCAGTCGGGTATTCTGGACCATTTCAGCGAGATCGACCTGGCTAACGCCAAGGTCGGCATATTCGGCAAGCTCAGGAAACCCGATGAAACGCTGCGCGCCGGCGACCGGGTGGAGATCTACCGGCCGTTGATCGCCGACCCCAAGCAGGTGCGCAAGCAGCGCGCGGCAGCCGGCAAGGCGATGAAAAAAGGCGGCGGGGGGCGCGACAGCGATCAGTAAACCGTCGGCGTGCCCGGCGGCGGCGCGCTGCTTTCCCGGTTGGTGGTGCCGTAGTCAGCGTCATCTGCGCCGAAACCGATCCAGCGCCACAGCCGTGTCAGCACACCCGGATCTTCGACCTCCTGCGGCGGCACCGTCACTGTGATCTGGCGCGTCGCCTCCACCGCTGCACCAGGCGGCTGCGGTTCCATGTTGCCAGCCATGCGCGCCAGCGCATCACCCTCGAAAAACAGGCTGACGCGCTGTTTCTGAGGCTCGCCCTCGCCGTCGGTGCCGGGCTTGTACTGGTAGAAGTAATCCCACCGGTCGGCGTGGAACGGATCCGCCAGCAACGGCGTACCAAGGATAAACTGCACCTGGCGTTTGTTCATGCCCAGCCTGACCTGGTTCAGCGCGTCCTGCGCAATGACATTGCCCTGCTGGATGTCGATGCGATACACCCAGGGCAGGCGGTTTACGATCGGATCGCCGGAACAGGCGGCCAGTAAAAGACTTGCAATAGCGATAATAGGGATGAGAAGCTTTCGCATCGAGAGCGCATCTGAGTTGCCCGTGGCACGGGCCGCATGATAACGGAAACGGCCGTTTTTTAACATGGTAGGGAACGCAACGGTGGAATCAAACGATCTACGCAAGGCCGGTCTGAAGGTCACGCTGCCGAGGATGAAAATCCTCGAAATACTCGAGACCAACAAGATTCGCCATATGAGTGCGGAAGACGTCTACAAGGTGCTGCTGGAAGCAGAGGAGGACATCGGTCTCGCCACCGTGTACCGTGTTTTGACCCAGTTCGAGGCCGCCGGCCTGGTGACGCGCCACCACTTCGAGGGCGGGCATTCGGTGTTCGAACTCAATGAGGGGCACCACCACGATCACATCGTGTGTGTGCAATGCGGCAAGGTGGTCGAGTTCCTCGATCAGACCATCGAGCAGTGTCAGGAGCAGGTGGCGAAGAAAGAGGGTTTCAGGATTCGCGACCACTCGCTCATCATTTACGGCGACTGCGCACGCAAGAACTGCCCGAACAAGAAGAGCTGAGCTTCGTCAGTCGACGCCTTCAGCCGCGTCGTTTGCCGCGTCCTTTCTTTGTTCCGTTACCGGCGCTGTGCGTCGGGCCGCCGCCCCGGCCGAGCATTTCGGCGGCGTGGCGCAGCGTCGAGTCGGTAATGGTCCGCCCACCCAGCATGCGGGCGATTTCCTCGACTCGCTCGTCGCCGTGCAGGTGCCGGATACGGGTGCGCGTGGTCTTGTCGCCAGTCAGTTTGGCGACCTGCAGGTGCTGGTGCGCCTGGCAGGCAACCTGGGGCAGGTGGGTCACGCACAGTACCTGGTGGTGACTGCCCAGTGCGCGCAGCTGCTGTCCCACGGCTTCGGCGACGCCGCCGCCCACACCGCTGTCGACTTCGTCGAATATCAGTGTGGGAATTTCCGTGTCGCTCGCGGCGACCACCTGGATGGCGAGGCTGATGCGCGACAGTTCGCCGCCGGAAGCGACTTTCGCCAACGGCTTGAGCGGCTGGCCGGGGTTGGCGCTGACCAGGAACTCGATGCTGTCGCCGCCATACGCCGACAGGCTGTCGTTGTCGCCGGCCGTGACCTCGATGCGGAATTGCCCGCCCTGCATGCCCAGTGACTGCATGCGATCGCTGACCTGGGCCGAAAGTGTTGCGGCGGTTTTCACCCGCCGGCGATGCAGTTCGCCGGCCAGCTTGGCGTACTCGGCCGCCAGCGCCCCGCGCTGTGCCTCGAGTGCTTCAAGGTGCTGGTCGGCCTGTTCGAGTCGCTGCAGTTCTGCGTCCAGGCGCTGGTGGAATTCGTGCAGTGTCTCCGCCTCGATACGGTGCTTGCGCGCCAGCCGGTGCAGGGCATCCAGGCGCTGTTCCAGCCAGCCGAGTCGCTCGGGGTCGAGCTCCAGCCTCTGCGGGTAGGATCTGAGTTGATCGACGCCTTCTTCGAGCTGGATCAGCGCACTGTTGAGGAGTTCGCTGGCTTCCTTGAGACTGACGTCGATAGCCGTGAGCGGCTGCAGGTCCGCGAGCGCGTGGCTGAGCAGCGATTGCGCCGACTGCTCGTCGTCGTATAGTCGCTCGAGGTGTGTGGCACAGGTGTCCAACAGCTGGCCGGCATTGGCGAGCCGCGCGTGCTCCTCGTGCAGCCGTTCCGCCTCGCCCGGCTCGGGCGCCAGCTCATCGAGCTCCTGGAGCTGGAATCTCAGAAACTCGAGACGCGAGTCGCGGTCCTGCCCGGTGCCGATAATCGCCTCGATCTGTTGCCCGGCCTGCTTCCAGTCACTGCGCAGCGCGGCGAGCGCGGCGAGCAGCGACTGGTGCCCCCCGTGATGGTCGAGCAGCTGGCGCTGCAGATCGCGCTTCATCAGAGACTGGTGTTCGTGCTGGCCGTGAATATCCACCAGCCGTTCGCCGAACTCGCGCAGCTGCTGCAGCGGCACCGGCGAGCCGTTGAGGTAGGCGCGCGAGCGGCCGCCGCTGGCGATAACGCGCCGCAGCTGGCACTCGTCACCGAGGTCAAGCTGCTGTTCGGCCAGCCAGGCGCGCGCCGCTGGCAGCGCCGAGATATCGAAACCGGCGCTGATGTCGGCACGTTCCGCGCCGTGGCGCACCGCGCCGGAATCGGCGCGGTCGCCCAGCAACAGACCGAGCGCGTCCAGCAGGATGGATTTGCCGGCGCCCGTCTCGCCGGTCAGCGCCGTCATGCCCGCGTGCAGCTCGATCTCCAGCTGGTCGATAATGGCGAAATCGCGTATATGCAGAGATAAAAGCATCGCTACCCATGAGCCACGGAAAACACGGAAAGAAATATAGCCACGGAAAGCACGGAAAGCACGGAAAAAAATATTGCCACGGAAAACACGGACAAATTATTTTTGTCCTGGCGGGCTTGACCGCGGGTGGCTGAGCTGCGCCAGGGGAAACACGGGAGGTTTTTCATTATTGTTTCTTTCCGTGTTTTCCGTGCCTTCCGTGGCTATTACCTTCTGCCTCTCGCCGCAGCCGCGCTACGGCTGCTCCGCCCAGCGCAGTTTCTTGCGCATGATTTCGAAGTGATCGTGCTGCCGGGGATGAATCAGGCGCAGGGTGTGTTCCTTACGGCGGATACGCACCAGGTCGCCGGCCAGCAGGGCGAAATTGATCTGTCCGTCGCAGGTGATCTGCGCCTGGCTATGGTCCTCGCCGTGCACCAGGACTTCGATCCTGACCTGGTCGCTGACCACGATCGGGCGGTTGCTGAGGGTGTGCGGGCAGATCGGCACCAGCACCAGCGCCTCCAGGGCGGGGTCGATAATCGGACCGCCTCCGGACAGTGCATAGGCGGTCGAACCGGTGGGCGTGGAAATAATCAGGCCGTCGGCTCGCAGCGAATTCAGGAAGCGTCCGTCGATGGTGGTGTCCAGCTCGATCATACGGGCGATATCCCATTTGTGTATCACCACGTCGTTGAGGGCGTCGCTTTCGCTGACGGTATTGCCGTGGCGGCACACCGAGGCGTGCAGCAGGGAGCGGTATTCCTCCCGGTAGTGACCGGCGAGAATTTCATTCAGGCGCTCGTGCATGTCGGCGGGGGAAACGTCGGCCAGAAAACCAAGCCGCCCGAGGTTGATGCCGAGCACGGCGACACCGGCCTCGGCCAGACTACGCGCCGCGTTCAGCATGGTGCCGTCGCCGCCGACCACGATCACCAGGTCGCAGCGTTCGGCCAGCTGCTCACGGCCGAGCACCGTTTCGTTGGGCTGGCCAAAGTAGGCCGCGGCGCTTTCGTCCAGCAACACTTCGTGGCCGCGCCTGCCGAGGTCGGCGACCAGGTTTTCCAGTGTGTCGGCGACGCCCGGGTCGTGGTGTTTTCCGATCAGGCCAATGGTGTGGAACAGCACGCTCATGGTCGGCTAATGCTAGCGGTTCCGCGCCGCTGCGCCAACTCGTAATTTGCGGGTGCCGGGAGTCGCACGCAGTGCCGCTGGTCGGCCGGACGCGAGCGGCCGGATAGAAATACCGGACGGATAGATCAGACGCTGCCCGCGGCGGCGGTGGCGGTATCTGACTCGGGACTGGGAAGCTCGATGGTACGTTTGGTCAGCAGTTGTGGAATCTGCTCCGCTGGCAGCGGCCGACTGAACAGGTAGCCCTGGATGACATCACAACCGCGTTCGCTCAGGATCGCATACTGCTCCATATCCTCTATGCCCTCTGCGACCACGCGCAGTTTGAGGATATGAGCCATGGCGATGATGGCCGCAACGATCTCGGTATGCTCCTCCTTGTTACCGATTTCGTGTACGAAGCTGCGGTCGATCTTGAGGGTATCGATCGGAAAGCGGTGCAGGTAGCTGAACGAGGAATACCCGGTGCCGAAATCGTCGAGCGCGATATCGACGCCCAGATCCTGTATCGACGCGAGTTCCCTCACCGCCAGTTCCGGTTGCGACATGATAACGCTTTCGGTGATTTCGACCTCCAGCTGGCGGGGATCCAGGCGGTGACGGGAAAGCGCGTCGCGGATCACGCGCGGGACGTCCTGTTTGCCGAACTGTATCCCGGATATGTTCACCGCCACCGGCGGCGTGCTCAGCCCTGCCTTGCGCCAGGCGCTGCCCTGCCGGCAGGCTTCGTTGATGACCCATTCTCCGAGCGCCACAATCAGACCGGTCTCCTCCGCCACCGGTATGAAAACGCCCGGCGATATGGCGCCGTCTTGCGGGTGTTGCCAGCGCAGCAGTGCCTCCAGCCCGACGATCGCCCCGCTCATGGCATCGACCTGGGGCTGATAGTGTAAACACAGTTCGTCGTTGTCGATTGCCTTGCGCAGCTTGCTCTCCAGCGCCAGTCGTTCGTGCGCCATTACGTTCATTGAATCGAGATAGAACTGGTAGTCGTTCTTGCCCTGTTCCTTGGCGTGGTACATGGCGATATCTGCGTTCTTGATCAGCTCATCCGCCTCTTTGCCATCGGAGGGATACACGGTGATGCCGATGCTGGCGCTGACGTAGAAGTCGTGCTGGTCAATGGTGATCGGTTGCGCCAGCGTCTTGATCAGGCGGTTGGCCAGGCTGCCCGCACCGTGCGGATCTTTGAGATCCGGCAGCAGGATGATGAACTCGTCGCCGCCCAGACGGGCGAGGAGTTGGTCCGGTTCCCCGGGCGAGTCGAAGCGCGCCACGTAGTCGGCCTCGCGCAGACAACGGGTCAGGCGTTCGCTGATTTCCTGCAGCAGGCGGTCGCCGGCCTGATGACCGAGGGTGTCGTTGACGCGTTTGAAGTCATCGACATCCAGAAACAGCAACGCGAATTGCCGGTCGTTGCGCCGCGCGTCCGCGATCACCTGGTTCAGGTACTCCCGGAACATGGTGCGGTTGGGAAGCCCGGTGAGGCCGTCGTGGTAAGCGATGAAGCGGATCTGTTCGTGGGAGTGTCGCAGGTTGTGCGCCATGTCCTGGAAGGCATTGGCCAGCGCGCCGATTTCATCCCCGGAACGCAGCTTGTGCTCGATATCCAGTTGTCCGCGCCCGATCTTCTTGGACAGATCCTCCAGGCGATGCAGCGGACGGATGACCAGCAGGTGCAGGGCCAGAAACAGGCAAACGCCGGTGATAAGAATGGTGACCACTGTGATGGCGGCGACGATAACCGCCACACTCCGGCCGGCCGCCAGCAGTTCGGCATGGGGGAGAACGGCGAACAGGTAGAGATCGGGCAGCAGCTTCCTGGCCTCGATGAGGGCCTGCTCGCCATTGATTGTGGTCAACAGGGGCGGACTGTGCGGCGCTGCGCTGATAGCCTGCCTCACGACCTGTTGCGGTAAGCCCAGAACCGTGCTGATCAGGTCGGACTGGAACACCACCGCGCCGCTGGCATCGGTCGCCAGCAAATAGCCGGTCTCGCCAATACGATCTTCGCGGGTATGCGCCTCGAGCTCGCTCAGGTCGGCGGTGAGGGCGAGGTAGCCGCGCAGCGAGGCGGGCATGCCGACCGGATCGACGGCTGCGTCGCGCAGCATCAGTGGTTTGCCCACGAACAGCGAAACCTGTCCGTTGTCCGGATTGCGCAGCACCATGCTCGTCACCCGGTCCGGCGCCTGCGCCATGGCCTGAAACAGCGGGTTGCCGGATTCTTCATCGGTGTAGTTTTCTATGTCTGCGCTGGTCAGGCGTATGTCTTCGTAGCCGTCAGGCAGCAGGATGCGTAGTTCGTAGTACTGCGGGAAGGCTTCCTGGAAACCCGTGAAAACGCGCAGCAGCGGGCCCTGCAGCAGATCGTAGCGTTCGCTTTCGTCCTGCGTGAGGACATACTTCTTCACCACCGTGTGCCGCGAGAACAGCTCGATGTTGGCCAGCGCGGTCCTGAGCTGGTCGCCGACATGGGTCTCCATGTGCTCCAGACTCGAGGCCATGCTCTCCAGCAGCTTGCCTTCGGACACGGCTCTGAGTTCGCCGCTGGCTATCCAGCCCAGCGTGACGAGCGGGGCCACCACCAGTGGCAGCACCAGGAGCAGCAGTTTGAGACGCAGTTTCACGACGCCCGGCTGTAACGCAGCTCCGGCTTACTGTTTGATGCGCGCGAAGGCGAGGTTGCGTTTTTTCACCGCGCGCGGCGGCAACGGGGTATGGAATTCCGACCTGGCCAGCGCTTCCTTGCCGGGGTAGATCACCGGGTCGGCGAGAAACTCCTGCGGCAGCAGTTTTTCGGCCGCCGTATTGGGTGTCGCGTAGTAGACGTACTCGGCGAGCTGCGCGGCGTGCTCGGGTTTGTTGAGAAAATTGATGAACGCCCACGCCAGATCCTTGTTTTTGGAGTTTTCCACCACCGCCAGGTAGTCGACCCAGATGTTGCCGCCCTCGGCTGGCAGCACATACTGAATGTTTTCGTCGTATTCCTGGACCATCAGGGCGTCGCCGCTGTAGACCATGGCCGCGACGAGGTCGCCGCTGACCAGCGCCGATTCCTCGGTCAGGGCGATGTAACTGTAGGTCTTGACGTAGGGCTTCTGTGCCAGCAGCAGTTGCTCGGCCGCTTTGATGGCGGCCGGGTCGCTGGTGTTGGCCGAGTGGCCCAGCGCCTTGAGCGCCATACCCACCAGGTCGCGGGAGTTTTCGATCATGCCGATCTTGCCGCGCAGGGACTCGGGCGGTTGCAGTATGTCCAGCCAGCTGCTGGGCGGCTGTTCGACGAGGTCCTGGCGGTAGGCGATGCCGAGGGTGCCCCAGAAATAGGGGACGGCGTAGCCGCCGGCGCCTTCGAAAGCTTCGCTCCAGTGGCGGTCGACGTACTTGAGGTTGGGCAGTCTGGCTTCGTCGAGCGGCGCGATCCAGCCGCGCTTGCGGTAACTGTCGACGTTGATACCGTTTACGATCACCAGGTCGTAACCGATGGCGCCGGTTTCCAGCATCATGTCGTCACGCAGGTCGTCGCTCTCGAAGTACACTTCGCTGACCTTGGCATTGAACTGCTGTTCGAATTCCGCCACCAGCTCCGGGTCGATGTATTCGGACCAGTTCAGTAATACCAGGGTGCGTGGCGGCGCCGGGAGGCTGGTGTCACCGGCGGCGGCCGGGGTGGTGAGGGCGGTCACGGACAACAGGCTGGCCGCGAGCAGACTGAGAATGGTGTGGATGTAGTGCATGAGCGGGTGGTCCTTGTCAGAGTGCAGACCGGGAAATGTGAACCGGTTCACAGAAAGTCTGGGGTATAGAGAGGCTATCGGTTCTGGCTCGGGCGACTTTAGGTGCGGATTCGCAGTTCTAAGCTCCTTTGTCTACTGCATTAATTTGGGGCGCCGACGGTTGCGCGAAGCCCGTCGGCCGGCCCGTGCCCGGCCTCCGCGCCGGCCGCCAGCGGGCACCGGGGCGCGCGATGCAAGCGGCTGTTCCGCAGACGCTTTGTGCCGCTGAAGGGGGCGCTGTTAGCACTCCTGGCCAATGAGTGCTAAAGTTCGAGGATTGGCGGCTTAATGGACGGGTCGATGTGCTGTGCCTGAACTGACGGAACGTGCCCAGCTGTTGTTGAAAGCGCTTACCGAGCGTTACATCCGAGACGGTCAGCCGGTCGGCTCGCGCACCCTGGCGCGCGATGCCGGCATGCGCCTGAGTCCGGCCACCATCCGTAATGTGATGGCCGACCTGGAGGAACTGGGGCTGGTAAGCTCACCGCACACGTCGGCGGGGCGCATCCCCACGGTGCAGGGCTATCGGGTGTTCGTCGACACGCTGCTGTCGGTCAAGCCCCTGGACGATGCGCTGGTGAACCAGCTCAGGCGTAACCTGGATGCCGACAGCGATTCGAAAGACCTGGTGGCGACGGTGTCCAGCCTGCTGTCCGATGCCACCCGGCTGGCGGGCATCGTCACCTTGCCGCGCCGCAAGCACGCCTCCCTGCAGCGCGTCGAATTCCTGCCTTTGTCGGAAAAGAAGGTGCTGGCCATCCTGGTGATCAGCGACAAGGAGGTGCGTAACTGTATTCTGCGCACCGAACAGGCCTACAGCGCAGCAGAATTGCAGCAATATTCCAATTTTCTCAATCAGCAGTTCGCGGGCCGGGAAATCGAAGATGTGCGCAGCCGCCTGCTGTCCGAGCTGCGTGAAACGCGCGAGACTCTCGACCGGATGATGACGACGGCCATGCAGATGGCCGACCAGGTGCTCGGGCAGGCGGAGCAGGGCAGTGACTACGTGCTGGCCGGCCAGACCAACCTGATGGAGTTCCATGAGTTCTGCAATGTGGCTACGCTGCGCCACCTGTTCGAGGCGTTCAACGAGAAGCGCCAGATTCTGCACCTGCTGGACCAGTGCGTGGAAAACGAGGGCGTGCAGATCTTTATCGGTGAAGAATCCGGCTACCAGCTGCTCGACGAATGCAGCCTGGTGACGGCCCCCTATTCGGTGGATGGACAGGTGCTGGGTGTACTGGGCGTCATCGGTCCGACGCGCATGGCCTATGAGCGCATCATACCGATAGTGGACGCGACGGCGCGGATTCTCAGCGCCGCCTTGAATACCGGTCGTAAGGACCCATATTGACCGTTCAGGTCTGCCACAGCGGCTGCACGATTGTGCTGTAATGCATTAATAAAGTCTTATAACCTACAGGTTTAAAAGAGGTAAATAATGGCAACAGAGGAAAAGCTGACGCCTGAGGAAGAGTCTGGCTCGAGTGATGGGGCGCGCGCCGAAGCACAACAGACCGGCACAGAAGCCACCGAGGCGCCCGCTGGCGAAAACGCCGAGTTGCAGGCGCTGCTGACGGATGCCCGCAGCAAGGCGGACGAACACTGGGAGCAGTGCCTGCGGCTGCAGGCCGAGCTGGAGAACCTGCGCAAGCGTAGCGAACGCGATCTGGTTCAGGCGCACAAATTCGCCCTGGAGAAATTCGCCGCCGAGCTGCTGCCGGTCAGGGACAGCCTGGAAATGGGTGTCGCCGCGGCGACGGAAGATTCTGCCAGCGTAGAGCATCTGCGCGAGGGCAGTGAGCTGACGCTGAAAATGCTCACGTCGGCACTGGAAAAATTTAACATAAAAGAAATCAATCCATTAAACGAGAAATTTAATCCAGAATATCATGAAGCCATGTCGATGCAGGAGCGCGCCGATGTACCGCCCAACACGGTGGTGACGGTGGTGCAGAAGGGTTACCTGCTGAATGACCGCCTGATACGCCCGGCCATGGTGATCGTATCCCGGGCGGCGGCGCAGCCCGCCGGCGGTCAGTTGAACGAACAGGCTTGAAAATCAGCTGTATGCCCCCACTTAGGAGGCAATCGGGCAGTGACAGTATTCGAACACGGAATCTTGGAGACAGACGAACATGGGTAAGATCATCGGAATCGACCTCGGCACCACCAACTCCTGCGTCGCAGTCATGGAGGGAGGCAAGCCGCGCGTAATCGAAAACAGTGAAGGTGACCGCACCACGCCATCCATTGTCGCCTTCACCGAGGGCGACGAAGTACTGGTTGGCCAGGCTGCCAAGCGCCAGGCCGTGACCAACCCGGCCAACACCCTGTTTGCCATCAAACGATTGATCGGGCGCCGGTATCAGGACGCCGAGGTGCAGAAGGACATGGGCCTGGTGCCGTACAAGATCGTCAAGGCGGACAACGGCGACGCCTGGGTGGAAGCGCATGGCAAGAAGATGGCGCCGCCGGAAGTGTCCGCACGCGTGCTGCAGAAGATGAAGAAAACGGCCGAGGACTACCTCGGCGAGAAGGTCACCGAGGCCGTCATCACGGTACCCGCCTACTTCAACGATTCGCAGCGTCAGGCCACCAAAGACGCCGGCAGGATCGCGGGTCTTGAGGTCAAACGCATCATTAACGAACCCACCGCGGCGGCGCTCGCCTACGGCATGGACAAGAAGCGCGGCGACGCCAAGATCGCCGTGTACGACCTGGGTGGCGGTACCTTCGACATCTCCATCATCGAAATCGCCGACATCGACGGCGAGCACCAGTTCGAGGTGCTGTCCACCAACGGCGATACCTTCCTGGGCGGTGAGGACTTCGACAAGCGCCTGATCGACTACCTGGCCGACGAGTTCAAGAAGGACCAGGGTATCGACCTGCGCGGTGACCCGCTGGCCATGCAGCGCCTGAAAGAGGCGGCTGAGAAGGCCAAGATCGAGCTGTCATCGAGTCAGCAGACCGACGTCAATCTGCCCTACATCACGGCCGATGCCAGCGGTCCCAAGCACCTCAACATCAAGATCACCCGGGCCAAGCTGGAATCACTGGTCGAGGACCTGATTACCCGCACCATCGAGCCCTGCAAGATTGCGCTCAAGGATGCCGGCATGTCGGTCGGCGATATCGACGACGTGATTCTGGTCGGTGGCCAGACGCGCATGCCCAAGGTGCAGACGGCGGTGCAGGATTTCTTCGGCAAGGAACCGCGCCGCGACGTGAATCCCGACGAGGCGGTGGCCATCGGTGCCTCCATCCAGGGCGGGGTGCTCGGCGGTGAAGTCAAGGACGTGCTGTTGCTCGACGTGACACCGCTGTCGCTCGGCATCGAGACGCTGGGTGGTGTGATGACCAAGCTGATCGAAAAGAACACCACCATTCCGACCAAAGCGCAGCAGGTGTTCTCCACTGCCGATGACAACCAGCACGCGGTGACCGTGCACGTGCTGCAGGGTGAGCGTGAGATCGCCGGCGCCAATAAATCGCTGGGACGGTTTGATCTGACCGATATTCCGCCGGCGCCGCGCGGCGTGCCGCAGATCGAGGTGGCATTCGACATCGACGCCAACGGTATCCTCAACGTGTCGGCCAAGGACAAGGGCACCGGCAAGGAACAGAACATCGTCATCAAGGCCTCCAGTGGCCTGTCGGACGACGAGGTCGACCGTATGGTCAAGGATGCCGAGGCGCACGCTGACGAGGACCGCAAGTTCCACGCGCTCGCCGATGCGCGCAACCAGGCCGACAACATGATTCATGCCACCGAAAAATCACTCAAGGAACTGGGTGAGGACAAGGTCAGCGCGGACGAGAAGAAAGACATCGAACAGGCCATCGATGATCTGAAGTCGGTGCTGAAGAGCGACGACAAAGACGCCATCGAGGCCAAGACCCAGGCTCTGGCCGAGCGCTCCGGCAAACTGGCGGAGAAGCTCTACGCGCAGAAAGGCGGCGAGGAAGCAGGGGCTGCTGCGGCCGGCGCCGAAACCGCCAGCGCGGATGCCGGCACTGGTGACGACGTGGTCGACGCCGAGTTCGAAGAGGTCAAAGACGACAAGAAGTAACCGCTCGGGTTACGCTTTTGTTCAAACAGGGTCCGGAGCCGGCTAACGCTGGCTCCGGGCTTTCGTCGTTTACGAAAAGTCGGGTGGACCGGTCGTTTGACCACGAAGGCGCACAAAGGCGCGCAGAGGAAACCCGTTGAATGAATGTCTTGTTGTGCGTTACGGACGGATTCTTGGTTACAATGATCAGCGCGGCGGCTGATCGACGGGAGTCTCGCAGTACTTGGGCGTGGAGGTGAATACCCGTGTTTCCTTTGAGTTCCTTCGTGCGCCTTTCTGGTTAATGGGTTTCAAGTAAAAAATGGCGAAACAGGATTATTACGAAACTCTCGGCGTTTCCAAGAACGCCAGCGATGCCGAGATAAAGAAGGCCTACCGGCGCGCGGCGCAGAAATTCCACCCCGACCGCAATCCCGATGACGCGACTGCCGAAGCGAGTTTCAAGCAGGCCAAGGAAGCCTATGAAGTTCTGAGCGATGCGCAGAAACGCGCCGCTTACGATCAGTTCGGTCACGCCGGCGTCGATCCGAGCATGGGTGGCGGCGCGGGCTTTGGTCGCGGCGGTGCCAGCTTCAGCGACATTTTCGGTGACGTTTTCGGCGATATTTTCGGCGGTGGTCGCGCTGGCGGACAGCGCGTCTACCGCGGAGCGGATCTGCGCTATAACCTGGAACTGTCGCTGGAAGACGCGGTGCGCGGAACCACGGTCAAGATACGTGTCCCGACCTACACGCCCTGCAAGACCTGCAACGGCAGCGGCGCGCGCAAGGGCACCCAGCCCTCGACCTGCACCACCTGTGGCGGTCATGGTCAGGTGCGCATGCAGCAGGGATTCTTCTCGGTGCAGCAGACCTGCCCGCGCTGTCACGGCACCGGGACCATCATCGCCGATCCGTGCGGCGACTGTCACGGACAGGGCAGGGTCAAGGAGCAGAAGACCTTGTCCGTCAAGGTCCCTGCGGGTGTCGACACCGGCGACCGTATCCGGCTCGCGAATGAAGGAGAGGCGGGGGAGAGTGGCGGTCCGCCCGGCGACCTGTATGTGCAGATTCAGGTCAAGGATCACCCGATTTTCAAACGCGACGATGCGCACCTGTACTGCGAGGTGCCGATCAGTTTCGTCACTGCCGCGCTGGGCGGCGAGTTGGAAGTGCCGACC
>CBDTYI010000038.1:0-13297 GCA_965364565.1 uncultured Gammaproteobacteria bacterium
AGGTTGCCGCTTTCACTTCCGCCGACGTGGACCCATAGTAGGCCATCGTATAGGCGAGATATTCCTTATCCAAGAAGGCGCGAAAGACTTTGAATTCAGTATCGTAATGTTGCTGGATAGACGCTGCACGGCAGCTAGGTGGTGTCATTTCACCAAGGAATGAGCTTATCCCGTAGGCTTCCGGCTGAATTAAGCCACTATTGTACCGCGCGTACTCGCGGCCGAAATAGCGGGTCAAGTGTTTTTCGAGGCGAGTGAGCTCTATTGAACCGTACGGAAAGATTCCATTCGCTACGAGCTCACTTTGTGCCCTTGAAAACTCCATGAGCATACCTGCAATGCATATTTCAAGCGTGAACAAAAGGCTAGGAGTGATCGTTGCCGAAGTCAATAAGCCGACATACGATAACTCTCTGGAAACAGTCCGCGTCCAGGTCGTAAAATGCCATTTGTTCCGTATCTGAAATTTCCCAAGGGAACAGTTACTCTTTGACCAAAACTAGAAACCTATACCAGTGCACTGAATGCGGATCCCAAAGCCCGAAGTGGTCGGGGCAGTGTCCTGATTGCGGCGCATGGAATTCCCTGACGGAGAGTCTGCCAGTGGCGCCAGGTGGGCCCGCGACGGGTCGATTCGCCGGATATGCGGGGGACAGTGGGGCGCAGATACAGACTCTCTCTGAGCTCAGGCCTGGAGAGGAGACACGGGTCTCAGTCGGCGTGCAGGAGCTTGACCGGGTCCTGGGGGGAGGCCTGGTAGCCGGCTCGGTGATACTGATCGGCGGTGATCCGGGTATTGGCAAGTCGACCCTGTTGCTACAGTCGTTGGCTGCGTTCTCCGGCAAGCTGAAATCGCTCTATGTCACGGGGGAGGAGTCGCCGGAACAGGTCTCTCTGCGCGCCACGCGGATGGAACTGCAGGCTGACAAGGTTCGTCTGCTGGCTGAGACTTCGGTGGAACGGATTTTGCTTCATGCGCGCAACGAACTGCCCCAGGTAATGGTCATTGACTCGGTGCAGACGCTCTACACGGAGCTTCTGCAATCCGCCCCTGGATCGGTCGGTCAGGTGCGTGAAAGCGCGGCTCAGCTGGTGCGCTTTGCGAAGCAAACCGGTACAGCTCTTTTCCTGGTTGGTCACGTCACTAAAGAGGGGACGCTGGCTGGCCCGCGCGTGTTGGAGCATATGGTCGACACCGTGCTTTATTTTGAGGGGGATCCGGGTGGCCGCTACCGTGTAATAAGGGCTATCAAGAACCGTTTCGGTGCAGTCAATGAGCTGGGCGTGTTCGCAATGACCGACAAGGGGTTGAAGGAGGTTCGTAATCCGTCCTCGATATTTCTGTCGCGCCACGAGCGGCCCGTTGCGGGCAGTGTGATCCTGGTTACCATGGAAGGCACGCGCCCGCTGCTGGTGGAGGTGCAGGCGCTGGTTGACGATAGCCAATTATCCAATCCGCGGCGGGTTACGCTCGGTCTTGAACACAACCGGCTGGCTATGCTGCTTGCTGTGCAGCACCGCCATGGTGGCGTGCTGATGAGCGACCAGGATGTGTTCGTCAACGTTGTTGGCGGCGTGCGTGTCAACGAAACCGCAGCCGACCTGGCGGTGCTACTGGCAGTGCTTTCCAGTTTTCGGGACCAGACCCTGCCGAATGACCTGGTCGTATTCGGCGAGGTGGGCCTTGCCGGCGAGATCCGCCCGGTGCCCAACGGGCAACAGCGACTGCGCGAGGCTGCAACGTTGGGGTTCAGGAAGGCGCTTGTGCCGGCCGCCAATGCGCCTAAATCGAAGATCGATGGCCTGGAGATTCAGCCGGTGTCGCGGTATTCGGAGGTCCTTGACTGGTTCGCGTAAATTGCTCGCTGTGCGGCAATTCGGGCGCCCGGGACACGTGCCCGGCTGGCCCGCAGACCGACGCCTGTCTACCCCTCCTGCCTCGGATCGCTAGCCGAGCGCCGAGAGTTCCCGCTCCACCAGTTCGGTTTCCCCCAGATTGAGTTCAACCAGCCTGCGCAGGTGGGTAACGCTCTCCAGATCTATATCCACGCAGCGTAGGCCCAATTCGTCGTCGCGCTGGTGGGCGATCACAACATCCATGCAGATGTTGTGTCCTCCATCCAGGTGTATGGATAGCCGATACTGGTGTTCCGCGGCCGCCGCCAGTGGCGCGGGCGCTTTGATCAGCGCGCCGTGCAACGAAATATCGATCAGCTCGGTGTCCCAGCTGCCCGCGGTTGAATTCAGTGTTACCGGTACGTCGAAGGGAATCCGAGTGAAGCGGCGTTGTCCACGGTCAGTCGGATTGGAATGCGTGGCCCCCGAGTCACTCGTCGGGTCGGAGTAAAACTGCACCGTAAGCTGTCCTACAGAGACAATATCTTTATCTTTCAATCGGATGGATTTTTCGCCGATGTCGCGCTCATTGATCTGCGGCGGCGAGTCACCTTGGAGGTGAGACAAGTAGTACCCGTCGTCCCGACGGGCGACGACGGCCAGGTTGCCATCGGGTTTACCGATCCGGGTAAAAGCCTTGTCGAGTCGGATAGTTCGCCCCAGGTGGCTGCCGGTGTGGATCTGAAGCCAGGCGTCGCGCGGTAGATTGGCGACGGTGGTCGGCGCCTGGATCCCCTCGCTTTCTGCGGAGAAGCTCAGGGTGTGCTTCCCGATCTGGATCTGGTCCCCTTCGTTCAGTTCATGGGGTCCGTTGACGGCTTCGCCGTTTACAAGGATGTGCGCACTGCTGTCGAGCGCTTCCACCACAAATGACTGCCCGGTGGCTCGAACCTGAGCATGTCTTGGCGCAACAGCGAGGCTGTCGATGGGAATGGTGCAGTCGTCCTGGCGCCCGATGATACAGTCGCCGGACTGAAGTCCAAAGACCTTGAGCTTGCGGTCTTTGAATGAAAGCGTCAGTTTGGCCATGAGTGTCCCCTGTGGCGAACTTCGTCTGAAACTCCAGATATATACAACGGCAGTTTCGGCTCAACCTGATGCCTGCAGTTCCGGATCAGCGGCATCGTAGCAGCGACGAGTGGCCCGCGCAGGAGATTTCCGTCAGCTCGCCTGGGGCGGTGGGACCCCGGTCCTGCGGTTCGCCAGGGGCGCCATCGATAAGCCTACTCCTCAGGCTTGCTGACACGGCGTTTGTCGGCATGAACCCGCAAAGTCTTCACCAGGTTGCCCTTGGTCTGCACGATATCGATTGGATAGCCGGCCAGCAGCACACTGGTGCCCGGTTCGGGGATATCCTCGAGGTATTCCAGTACCAGGCCGTTGAGTGTCTTGGGCCCGTTGGTGGGCAGTTCCATCTCAAGTGCGCGATTCAGGTCGCGAACGTTGGTGGTTCCGCTGACCAGGAAACTGCCATCCTCCTCGGGTATGTAGTCCCTGCTGCTGGTCAACGGGTCGGTGGTGAATTCGCCCACCACTTCCTCGAGAATGTCCTCGAGTGTTACCAGGCCCTGAATATCGCCATATTCATCGACAACCAGGCCGACCCGTCTGCGCTCACGCTGGAAGTTGAGAAGCTGGCGGTTCAGAGGGGTATTCTCCGGAACGAATAGCGGTTCCCTTATCAGACTCTCCAGAGTCTGCTTGTCCAGTCGGTTGCGTTTCAGAAGCGGCAGCACCTTGCGCAGGTGAATGAACCCGACGACATTTTCGATGCTGTCGCGATACACCGGCAAGCGGGTGTACTGGCTGGACGTTATCTGGCGCACGATGGTGTTCCAGTCATCCTCCAGATTGATTCCAGTCACTTCTTTGCGCGGGATCATGATGTCTTCCACCGTGACCTTTTCCAGGTCGAGGATGTTGAGCAGCATGTCCTGGTGTCGCTTGGGTATCATGGCGCCGGCTTCCAGCACCACCGTTCGCAACTCTTCCTGGCTCAGCGCATCGGCGGCGCTTTCTTCGGGGCGGACGCCGATGACCTTGAGGAGCGCATTGGCTATGCTGTTTACCACCCAGACGAAGGGATACATCAGCCACAGCAGAGGGCCGTAGATAAAGGCCGCTGGAAAGGCGACGCGCTCGGGGTGGAGGGCGGCCAGGGTCTTGGGTGTGACTTCGGCGAAAATCAGGATTACCAGAGTCAGCAGCGCGGCACCGATTACCAGACCGGCTTCGCCGATCAGCCGGACCGCGATTACCGCAGTCAATGTCGAGGCGAGAATGTTGACAAAGTTGTTACCCAGAAGAATCAAGCCGATCAGCCGGTCAGGTCGCTCCAGCAGCTTTTGTGCGCGTATCGCTGCCGGGTGTCGGGCGCGCACCAGGTGCCGCAAACGGTAACGGTTGAGTGTCATCAGTCCGGTCTCGGAACCGGAGAAGAACGCGGACAAAATGATAAGAAATGCCAGTGCGCCGAACAGAACGCTGAGGGGGATCTGGTCCAAGGAGGTTTAACCCGGTTGCCTAGTATTGCCTCATTCTAGGCCGAAATATGAAGGTTGTCAGGCGCTGCGACTGAGAATCAGTTCGAGTACCAGCTTGCTGCCGAAATAGGCGAGTATAAGGAATGCGAAGCCACTCAGGGTCCAGCCTATCGCCTTGCGGCCGCGCCAGCCGAATCTCCAGCGTCCCCACAACAGCACGCCGAATATGATCCAGCCGGTGAGCGAGAGTATGGTCTTATGCGCCAGGTGCTGAGCGAAGATGTCTTCCAGGAACAGGATGCCTGTCAATAACGCGACGCTCAGCAGGGTATAACCGACTCCGATCATCTGGAAAAGCAGGCGCTCCATCACCTGCAAGGGCGGCAGGGCGCGGATAAACCCGCCCGGATGACGGTTGCGCAGATGGTTGTCCTGGATTGCGAGCAGCACAGACTGGACTGCAGCGAGCGCGAACATACTGTAAGCCAGCACCGAAAACAGGATATGCAAGTCGAGCTGCCAGGATGTCTCGGCGATGACGGCGCGTTGGTTCGGATACCAGAGCGCCAGTGCCATGGTCGCCGCCGCAACCGGCAGTAACGGGATGCCGAGGTTTTCCACTGGCTGTTTGATGGACGCCAGGAGCAGCAGCAGCGCGGTTATCAACGCCGTCAGGGACGCGGCATTGAAGAAGCCGAGATTCAGACCCCGCTCTGTCACCAGATGCGGATACAGTGCCATGGCGTGCAGTGCCACGGCCCCAAAACCGAGCAGCAGCACGACGCTGCGGTTCATGGTGAGCCCCGATTCAGCACGAGCCAGGCGGACAGTCAACGCTGCACTCGTCACCAGGTACAGTAGAATCGCGAAGGTGGCAAATCCGATGGCCTGCATGATCAGAATGATGGCACAAGCGGGTATTCGCTGAAAGCCCGGCGCAAGTCGCCTGCCGGTCTGGGGCATGGCGCCTGACGCGCAGGGGCAGCTGCGCGGCCAGGCGGCGGCCAGGCGCACGAATACCGGCGCGGGGCACACGCGAACTGCGACGCTTTCGACACTTTTGCTGTGAAATGCACTGGCACGGTCTTCGCATTGCCGAGGGGAACGTTACCTTGGCGAGCGACACATGGAACTCAGAATACTCGGATGCAGTGGTGGGATCGGTGGCGATTTGAGTACCACCTCCCTGCTCATTGACGATGACATACTTATCGATGGCGGCACCGGAATCTCGGAGCTGAGCCTCGAGGAGATGGCCCGGGTGCGGCACATCTTTGTGACCCATTCGCATCTGGACCATATTGCCGGTATTCCGATGCTGCTCGACTCGGTTTTCGACCAGGTCGGCCAGCCCGTGAGGCTGTATGCGCGGCCCGAGACCCTGCAAATTCTCCGTGATCATATCTTCAACTGGCAGGTATGGCCGGATTTTTCCTGCTTGCCCAGCAGCGAGCGTGCGGTACTGCAGTTTGTCCCGATGGCGCCCGGGCAGCAGCAGCGGATTGAGGGCCGCTCGGTGGAAATGATCGAGGTCAACCATGTGGTGCCGGCCGCCGGCTACCGGGTGCAGAACGGTGTCGGCAGTTTCGCGTTCAGCGGCGACACGACCAGTAACGACGGATTCTGGGAAGCGCTCAACCGGCATGAGAAGCTGGATCTGCTGATCGTCGAGAGCGCCTTCGCCGACGAGGATCGCGAGCTCAGTGCCAAGGCGCACCACTATTGTCCCGAATTGCTGGCGGAAGACCTGAAAAAACTCCGCCACCGGCCGCCTCTGTACCTGACTCATCTCAAGCCTGGAAGCGAGGAAAAGATAGTGGAGCAGTGCCGGAGCCGGATCGATGCGCTGGCGGTGCACCGCCTGTGCGGAGGGGACCGCTTCAAGTTATAATCCCGGTTTCGTATTGCCGGGATTGTTCACATGTTCGAAAACCTCACTGAGCGGCTGACGCACACCATCAAACGCCTGCGCGGGCAGGGACGTTTGAGCGAAGATAACATCAAGGAAACCCTGCGCGAAGTGCGCATGGCGCTGCTGGAAGCCGATGTAGCGCTGCCGGTGGTCAAACAATTCGTCGAAAGAGTGCGTGAGCGTGCAGTCGGTCAGGAGGTCATGCAGAGCCTGACCCCGGGCCAGGCGCTGGTAAAAATCGTCAATGACGAGTTGGTTTCCATCATGGGCGAAGCCTGTGATGAGCTGCAGCTCAACGTGCAACCGCCCGCCGTCGTCCTGATGGCGGGTTTACAGGGATCGGGCAAGACGACTTCGACCGCGAAACTGGCGCGCTGGCTCAGGGAGCGCAGGAAGAAATCGGTGCTGGTGACCAGCTGCGATATATACCGACCGGCCGCCATACACCAGTTGGAGAAACTGGCGGGGGAGGTGCAGGCAGAGTTTTTCCCCAGCAGTACTGAGGACGATCCCGTTGCGATTGCCAAGGCGTCTCTGGAGCACGCGCGCAGGAAACACCTGGATGTGCTGATTGTCGATACCGCCGGTCGCTTGCATATCGATGCTCAGATGATGAGCGAGATACAGCGTATTCATGCGGCCGTCAATCCGGTTGAAACGTTGTTTGTGGTTGACAGTATGACCGGTCAGGATGCTGCCAACACGGCGCAGGCCTTTAACGACGCGTTGCCGTTGACCGGGGTGGTTCTGACCAAGACAGACGGCGATGCGCGGGGTGGCGCGGCACTGTCGATTCGCTCAATCACCGGCAAGCCGATCAAGTTTCTGGGTGTGGGCGAAAAGACCGCGGCTCTGGAACCCTTCCATCCCGACCGGGTTGCATCGCGGATTCTGGGCATGGGCGACGTGCTGAGCCTGGTCGAAGAAGCGCAGCACAAGGTCGACAGGGGCAAGGCGGCAAAGCTTGCCAGCAAGCTTCAAAAAGGGAAGCGTTTCGATCTGGGCGATTTCCATGATCAGCTGGAGCAGATGTTGGGAATGGGCGGTCTGGGCAGCCTGATGGACAAGCTCCCGGGGGTGGGGCAGCTGCCTCAGGCGGTTCGCGACCAGGTCAACGACCGGGAAATGCATCGTATGTTGGCCATTATCCGCTCCATGACGCCGCAGGAGCGCCGGTTCCCGGATATCATCAAGGGGTCCCGGCGCAAGCGCATTGCAGCGGGCTCCGGAACGCAGGTTCAGGATGTAAACCGCCTCCTGAAGCAGTTTATGCAGATGCAGAAAATGATGAAGAAAATGTCCAAGGGCGGTATGAAGAACATGATGCGGGGTCTGAAAGGGCGGATGCCGCAGGGCTTCCCGTTCTGACAAAGAAAAAGGCGATCCCGTTGGGATCGCCATAACTCAGGGCCGTCTGGTATTCGCCCCCCCTTCACCACCGATACTCGTTATCGTTATTTTCGGTGGAAGGATGTGATTGTTCGCAGGCGGCTCTTGGTGGCCGCTGGCGAGCAATCGCCCTTCTCCATGATTATTTTTTGTTTTTCCTTGCTGGGGTTAGTAAGCAACCTGCATGCCACAAGATAAAACAAGTGCTAAATCAGCGAGTTAAAATCTTCGCTCTACAAAGCTCACAGGGGTGCTGGAATAATATGTAAAAAAATACGGCATTGATGGGCAGACAATAGCCCGCGAACAACACGATAAAAAATATGTAAATCAATAACTAAAATACAAAGATCCGGCATGAAACAGGTTGTGTGTCGGACGTAAAAACTTTCGACATTTTACGCGTTGTCAGAGAACTTGCCGTCCGGGGCGACCGCCAGGGGCGGCCGCGACCGACCGTAACCGCGTTTCCTCCGAGCTTTGCGCTGGGTCAGGTTCAAGCGCTTCACTTTTTTGCCAATTCGCGTAAAATGCCCGCTCTTTCCGTGGTGCCCGGCACCGCATGATTTGCTTGTTGTAGAGGATCACTCTCGATGGTGACTATTAGATTGGCTCGCGGTGGCGCCAAGAAGCGGCCTTTTTACCACGTTGTGGTGACCGATTCGCGCAATCGCCGCGACGGCCGTTACATCGAGCGCATCGGGTTCTTCAACCCGGTTGCCGCTGGCGAAGAAACTCGACTGAGTATCGATGCTGCACGTGCGCAGTATTGGGTTGGCCAGGGTGCCAAAGCATCCGACAGGGTCGCCAAGCTGCTCAAGGAGCAGCAACAGTAAACCAGAGCCAGAGACAGTCGCGAATTGTACCGATAGGTCGCATATCGGGTGTCTACGGAGTTCGCGGCTGGGTACGTGTGTTCTCATACACGCGACCGCGCGACAATATTGTTCACTACCGGCCCTGGTATCTGAACCGGGAAGGCGAGTGGCAGGAACACGAGCTGTCGGAGGGTCGACAGCACGGCAAAGGTGTTGTGGCACGCCTCGCCGGTTGCGAGGACCGTGACGCGGCGTCTCGCTTCATAGGCGCAGAGATTGGCGTGCGTCGAAAACAGCTTCCGGCGGCGCAGCCAGGTGAGTATTACTGGAGCGACCTGCAGGGGCTGGAGGTGGTAACACTGCAAGGCGAGTCGCTCGGAACGGTTGATCATCTGCTGGAGACCGGTGCCAACGATGTCCTGGTGGTGACGGGGGAACGCGAACGCTTGATTCCCTTCGTCCTTGGGCAGGTGGTTGACGACGTCGATCTGGAGCGGGGCGAGATCCGGGTTGACTGGGACAGGGACTTTTGACCGGGCACGCGACGGTGCGCGTTGACGTGGTAACCCTGTTTCCCGAGATGGTGCGGGATTTCTGCCGCTACGGTATACCGCGTATTGCGCTGGAGCGCGGTTTGCTCGCGCTGGGAACCTGGAATCCGCGCGATTATACCGCTAACCGGCATCGCAACGTGGATGACCGCCCCTATGGCGGTGGCCCGGGCATGGTGATGCAGGTCCAGCCGGTCCGCGATGCCATTGAAGCGGCGCGCGCACAGGGTGACGGGCCGGTGATCTACCTGAGCCCGCAGGGCAGGCGCCTCGACCAGCGCGCGGTGCGACGCATGGCGCGGCTGCCCCATATGATTCTGCTGGCGGGTCGCTATGAGGGTATCGACGAGCGGCTCATCGAGCGTGAAGTCGAGGAAGAATGGTCGATCGGTGACTATGTGTTGAGCGGCGGAGAACCGGCGGCAATGGTGTGGATCGATGCCGTGGCGCGCCTTATCCCGGGTGCGTTGGGCGACGAAGAATCGGCGCAGCGCGATTCGTTCATGGATGGGTTGCTGGACTATCCGCACTATACCAGGCCGGAGGAGGTCGACGGACAGTGTGTTCCCGCTGTTCTCCTGGGCGGCAACCATGCCGATATCGCGCGCTGGCGTATGAAGCAGTCGCTCGGACGGACCTGGCAACGCAGGCCGGATCTGCTCGAGCAAATGAGTTTGAACAAGGAACAGCAGGCGCTGCTGGCGGAGTTTATTCGCGAACAGCAGTAAAGGTAAGCAGATTTGAACCCGCAGTAGGGGAAGCGTCATGAGCAATATCATCGAAGAACTTGAAAGAGAACAGATGACCAAGGAAGTGCCCGCGTTTGCACCGGGTGACACCGTGGTTGTTGAGGTGAAAGTAAAAGAAGGCGAGCGCGAGCGTTTGCAGGCTTTCGAAGGTGTGGTCATCGGCAAACGTAATCGCGGCCTGAACTCGGCGTTTACCGTTCGCAAGGTGTCCCACGGCGAGGGCGTGGAACGCGTGTTTCAGACCTACAGCCCGACGGTCGCCAGCATCACGGTCAAGCGTCGCGGCGCTGTTCGCCGGGCCAAACTCTACTACCTGCGTGAGCGCTCCGGTAAGGCGGCGCGTATCAAAGAGAAGCTCTGATCCAGCGCCAGCCGCCGGCTGCCGCGAAGGTCTGACCTTGAAGTTTGCGATCAACGGGCAACCTTGCCACAGGTTGCCCGTTTTCGTTTGTCTCTGAACGGCAGCGCGTACCCTTTCCGGGGGTGTATAACCATGGTTTCAGAACATTCACTCGACTGCTCTGCGGCGCACGCGGTCGCGCGTTGCGACTGTTCCCCTGTGCAGTCGGGCTACAGCCTCAGACGCAGAAGCTTCGTGCGACTCGCGAGCGCCTGCCTTTTTTTCCTGGCCACCTTTTCGGCGGGGACCGGCAGGGCACTCGATGCGGGCGGTCTGAGGGACCTGGCACAGCTTGCGCGTCTGGGGGCGCCGCAATTGGCGTTACGCCGCATGGATGCGGCGCAGCCCGACCCCGCCGAGAATCCGGTCGACTGGGTGGCTTGGGAACAGGAGCGGCTGCAGATTCTCCACAATCAGGGTATGCACCGGGAACTGGTTGAGCGGCTCGCGAGCCTGCCCGATTCTGTCGACGAGCGTTTCGTGCGGATGGCCCTGTCTCTAAAGGCGGACGCCTTACTGCAATTGGGGGAGGTCGACAGCGCCCGGGCTACCGCCCGGGAGCTGCTGTGGTTCCACACTGCCGCCGCCGAGCCGCACGAACTGGAGACGTGGCGGCGTCTGGTCGTGCGCAGTTATGTTCTGGAAGGCCGCAGTGATGATGCCGGTCTGGCGCTGCTACGCTATCGCCAGGATTTCGGTGGAGACTCAGCAGAGTGGCGCTGGCTCAACGCAAGAGTGATGCTGCAAACGGGGCGGTCGCAGGCGGCATTCCGGCTGTTGGAGGATGACGCCTCGCCGCAGGGGCGGCTGCTGCGTATGGTCGCGGAGCTGGTCGCATTCCCGGACCACGCCGCACAAATCGAAGCGGCGGCGGCCAAGGCGGCCGAGCAGAGCGAAGCGCCCGGCATCCGCGGCGCTTACTGGGCTCTGGCGGCGCAGGCAGCCCGGGGCGCGAACAAGCCGTTTGATCAGGTACGCTACCTGGAAAAGGCCTTGTCATTGCCGACTGAGCGTGAATTAACCCACGCACTCCTGGAAGTCGATGGTGACTACCTCTGGGAAAGCTATATTGAGCTGGGCAAACAGATTGGCAATCAGGAACAGCGGCTGATAGGCAGCGACGAAGACTGGTACTTTCCTGCGACCGAGGCGCTGCAAAAGGATCCATTGCGCGCGCGGGTTCTGTTCTCCGTGCTTGGCGAGTTTGGCTCGAGCGAGGAAAGCCGCTCTGTCGCGCATGGCTACCTGGTGGGTATGCTGGACGAATTGCCCGACGGCAAGACTCTGGTCAGGCGTCTGTACCTCGATTCGGCGCGCTACTCCGATGCCCGCGATCTCCCGCCGGTGATACGCTACCGGCTGATCGACGAGGCGCTGCAGACGGGCGAGCTGCAGACCGCGTCGCGCCTCATGGAGGGGCTGAGCGCTCCGGCGAGCGGAACGGATGTTTTCGATTGGGAGTTGCGGCGCGCACGCGTCTACATCTACACCGGGGAGGTGAACACCGGGGTGCGGATGCTGGAGAAGCTGCTCTCGGCACAGGATCAGCAGTGGGATAGTCAGCACATCGACCGTTTCCTGCAGGTGGTATTTGACTTGCAAACCGTCCAGCAGCATCAGCAGGCTCTTCTGCTGTTTTCGGCTGTGCTGGAAAAGGGCGTCGCAATGCAGCAGCGTCGGGAACTCCTGTTCTGGATGGCCGACTCGCTGCAGGCGTTGGAAAAATACGATGAGGCGGCCTACCTGTACCTGAAATCTGCAACCCTCCAGGATCCAATGGCGATGGACCCCTGGGCACAGACGGCGCGCTATCATGCCGCCAAGATGCTGGCAGAGGCCGGCCTTGTTGAAGACGCGAGACAGATCTACAGCAGTCTGTTGCGGGCCACGCGCGATGCCAGCCGGCGGGCGGTACTGGAAAACGAAATCCAGCGGCTGCATCTGGTCAGCGCGACCAAGCGCGAGGATCCCTGACACGTCTGAGCACCTGTTTCGCCGCCGAGGGGTTGAAATGTGATCTGGGCGCCTCGATATGATGAGTTTGACTGTTTTATCGGGTGTTTGCTCGCGGATGGCGCTTGCCGGCGACCGGCGCGGGCCCGATGCGAATCGCTTGGAGAGGGTACCTGTTGACCATGACAGTAGAAACCGGGAAACAAACACTGGAATTCCAGACCGAGGTTCCGCAGCTGTTGAACCTGATGATTCATTCGCTGTATTCCAACAAGGAAATTTTCCTGCGTGAGCTGATATCGAATGCGTCCGACGCTTGTGACAAGTTGCGCTTCGAGGCGCTGTCGGATGAGGCGTTGTATCAGGGCGACAGCGACCTGAAAATTCGCGTCACCTTTGACAAGAGCAATCGCACTATCACCGTCAGTGATAACGGTGTCGGCATGTCGCGCGACGAGGTGATTGAGAATATTGGCACCATAGCCAAGTCCGGCACACGCCAGTTTTTCGAAGCGCTGACAGGTGACCAGCGTAAGGACCTGGAGCTCATCGGCCAGTTCGGAGTGGGTTTTTATTCCGCGTTTATTGTGGCCGATGAAGTGACACTCACCACCCGGCGCGCCGGTACCCCGGCCGACGAGGCGGTGCGCTGGACATCCAACGGTGAAGGCAGCTACACCCTGGAGGCGGTCGAGAAAGACGGCCGCGGCACGCAGGTAACCCTGCACCTGCGCGAGGGCGAAGACGAGTTTCTGGAAGGCTACCGGCTGCGTTCCATTATCAGCCGCTATTCCGACCATATCGGATTGCCGATCGAAATGGCGTCGCTCGAAGAAGGTAAACAGGACGAGTTCGAGGCTGTAAATGATGCATCGGCGCTCTGGAAACGGCCGCGGCGTGATATTTCGGAGCAGGAGTACAAGGAATTCTACAAGCACGTAGCGCATGATTTTGGGGAGCCGCTGGCGTGGACGCATAATCAGGTCGAGGGTACCCAGTCCTACACGACGCTGCTGTATATCCCCAAGCAGGCGCCGTTTGATCTGTGGGACCGCGACAGGCGCCACGGTATAAAACTCTATGTGCGTCGCGTGTTCATCATGGACGACGCCGAACACCTGATGCCACAGTACCTGCGTTTTATCC
>CBDTYI010000039.1:0-13107 GCA_965364565.1 uncultured Gammaproteobacteria bacterium
CGAAAACGCCAGCGCATCGCCGATACGCACTTCGGGCTGATGTTCGGCAAGGTACTCGAGGTCCTGCGGCCAGATGTTGCGGCCGTTGATAATGATCAGATCCTTCTTGCGCCCGGTTACGATCAGGCTGCCGTCGACCCGGTAACCGACATCACCGGTATTCAGCCAGCCATCCTCCGACAGGGCGGCAGCGGTTTCATCGGGCGCATTGAAATAGCCGGACATGACGCTGGGTCCGCGCACGAAAATGGAACCGCTCAGGCGGTCCGGCAGCACGCTGCCGTCGTCGCCGCGGATTTCTACTTCGTACTCGGGCAGCGGCGTGCCGCAGTCGACGAAGCAACGTGCCCGCCCCGGATTTTCGGACAGGTGAATCGGCAGCGCTTCCTGAAAGTCGGAGTGATAATCGCCGTCCACACAATCGGTGGAGTGCCCCTGGAACAGGGGCGCAAAGCTGATCGCCAGCGAACACTCCGCCATGCCGTAACAGGCCAGAAAAGCCTTTTCATCGAAGCCAGCCGGTTTCAGCGCCTTGGCGAAACGCGTCAGGGTTTCGGAGCGAATCATTTCCGCGCCGACACCGGCAACCCGCCAGTTGCTCAGATCGTACTTGGTGGCCTCACCGGGACGCAGACGCCGGGTACAGAGTTCGTAGCCAAACGGCGGCCCGAAGGAAATGGTTGCCTTGGTCTGGGTCATGAGGTTGAGCCACTGGCGCGGGCGCATGGCGAATTCACGGGTATCCAGGTAGTCCACCGATACCTGCGACGCGACCGGCACCAGCACCAGCCCGACCAGCCCCATGTCGTGGTAGAAGGGCAACCACGAAAAGCAGCGATCGCCGGGGCCGATCCTGACGCCATGGCGGATAATACCGGCCAGGTTACTCATCACCGCGCGCTGTTCGATTACCACGCCGCGCGGAAACCGTGTACTGCCCGAGGTGTACTGGATATAAGCCACGTCGTCGGGGTGCATCGGCTGAAAGTCGATATCCGCTTCCGGCAGCGCGTCGAAGTCCGCAGGGTCACCGATCAGCTTCAGACCCAGTCCGTCGCCGGCCTCCTCGAGAAACGAGGCATAGCCCTTCGGCGCCATGGCGACCGCGGCCTGACTGCTGGCCAGCAGACCGCGCAGCTGGGTGACGTACACGGTGTGACCGCCAAGATTGACCGATGCCGGCAGTGCAACGGGTATCAACCCTGCATACTGGCAGGCGAAAAAGAACCTCAGGAAATCCGGGTTGGTCTCCGCCACCAGGGCAACGCGATCGCCTTTTTGCAAGCCCATGCCGAGCAGCTTGCGCCCGAGCACACGGGATTCTGCACGCAACACGGAGTACGGCATGGCAGCGTACAGCTCCCCCCGGCCCGTGTAGAAGTTTGCACCAGTCTCGCCCTGCGCCGCGTAATCCAGAGCTTCTGCCAGAGTGGCGAAGTCAGCGGCACGAAACGGCAGAGTGTGTAAGGTTGGTGTCGATTCTGTGCCCAAAACTTTGTCCCTTTGAGGTTTGTAGTATCCGGTTCCCATGAGCCCACCAGGAACACCCCAAAAATTGAAGTTGATTCACAACCAGGCGCGAAGTCTACACAAAACACTTGGACCCTTCAGCCCTCGGCGCGCAGTCGGAGTCCTGCCCTGCGCCCAATCGTTGCTTTTATACAACGAAAATGTCCGTATTTCGCACTCCTGCCAGTCAGGTGTCGATTATTCCTAGAATAGGATAAAAATTCAACACTTTTGGGGCAGCTTTTTTTGCGATTAGTTCCACAGATGCAACAAATGTCGTCAAAGCGCAACATTCGCTTGCCGATTCGCGACGCGCCCGGACCAACCCGAAACGACCGGGAGTCACCCGGCCTCGCAGGCCCCCGAAGCAATATGCACGCCAGACCGGTGCCCCGAGCCAGGAACGCCGCAGTTTAACGGCGTCCGGCACAGCAAAACGTGCGCGGTGTCGCGTTCCGGGCAGCGCTGGCAAGCACCCGAGCGGCCGCGTATTATCGGCGCCCTCAGCAGCGGGAAGCGAGTTTCAATGCAGGAAGACCGGGGCGAGCTCAACATCAGGCGGGTACAGAACGGCAAGCAGCTGCGCGATTTTCTGCAACTCCCGGCGACTCTGTACGCCGCAGACCCCAACTGGATTGCCCCTCTGGGGCTCGAGCAGAGACAGCGCTACAGCAAGAAAAATCCATTTTTTCAACATGCTAAGTGGCGCGCCTGGGTCGCGTACCGGGGCCGCCAGGCGGTCGGCCGGATCAGCGCGCAGATCGACGAGCTGCATCTGGCGCGCTATGGCGACGCTACCGGGCACTTCGGCAGCCTGGAGGCGGAAAACGACCCGGAGCTGTTTGCCGCCCTGTTCGAAGCGGTGCAGCACTGGCTCAGATCCGAGGGCATGCAGCGTGTCACCGGGCCGTTCAACCTGTCGATCAACGAGGAATGCGGCCTGCTGGTGGAGGGTTTCGATACCCCGCCCTGCATCATGATGGGGCATGCCCGCCCCTTTTACGGGCAACAGATCGAGGCGCTCGGTTACCATAAAGCCAAGGACCTGCTCGCCTACCACATGGCGCCCGACTTCGACGCCCCGCAAGTGATGCGTACCCTTGCGCAGCGCGCCGCCGACCGGGTACGGGTGCGTCCGTTAAACCGCAAGGCATTGCACAGCGAGCTGCAGCTGCTGCGCGACATCTTCAACGACGCCTGGTCCGAAAACTGGGGCTTCGTGCCCTTTACGGAGGCGGAGTTCAGTGAAGTCGGCAAGGCCATGACGCTGCTGCTGGACGATGATTTCGTGCAGATCGCGGAAGTGGATGGGGAAGCGGCGGCCATGATTATTGCCCTGCCCAATGTCAACGAGGCAATTCGCGATCTGAACGGCCACCTGCTTCCGTTCGGCTGGGCCAAACTGCTGTGGCGTTTGAAAGTCAGGTATCCGCGCTCCGGGCGCGTTCCGCTGATGGGGGTACGCAAGAAGTACCAGCACAGCCGGCTCGGCCCCGCGCTCGCTTTCATACTCATCGACACCCTGCGCTGGCCGGTGTTCCGGCGCGGCATTAGCGAAGTCGAGATGTCCTGGATCCTGGAGGACAACTCGGGCATGCGCAATATCATTGAATCCGTCGGCGGTATCGCGTACAAACGCTACCGCCTGTACGAAAAGCATCTCTAGGGCCGACCATGCGCACGCCAGTCATGCAGCACGTCACAACACGAATCACCCAGGCCCTGCACCAGCACGCCGCGTCTGCACTTTTCAGGGGCCAGTCCGGGGTCGTTATGACAGATGCAGGCTGACCCGTCCCAGCCGATCAGTCCGGCCGGCTTCACCGCGGTGGTGCTGGCCGGTGACCGCAAGCCCGATGACCCGCTGGTCAGACAGACCGGCGCCTGCTGCAAGGCGCTGGTGACTATCGACGGTCTGCCCATGCTGGACGGCGTGGTGGCAACCCTGCAGCAGAGCCAGTCCATCCAGCGGGTGCTGCTGTCGGGTCCCAGTCAGCGCTGTCTGGATACGGACGCGACGCTGAAGGCGGCACTGGAGCGCGACCAGATTGACTGGGTCGAGCCGCAGGCCAGCCCCAGCACCAGCGCCTACGCTGCCATGCAGGGCCTGTCGGCCAGCACACCGGTGCTGGTGACGACGGCCGACCACCCCTTGTTGCGCGCCGATATCGTCGACCACTTCCTGCGCGAAGCCATCAGCAGTGGCGCCGATGTGGCGGTCGCCCTGACCGGGTTCGCCGCCATCCGGCAGAAGTTTCCCGACGCCAGAAAGACCGTGCTGCGCTTTCGCGAAGGCGGTTTCTGTGGCTGCAACCTGTTTGCCTTCCTCACGCCGCGGTCGCGCGGTGTCGCCGACACCTGGCGCCGGGTGGAACAGCAACGCAAGAATCCGCTGCGGGTGGTCAGCCAGCTGGGCTGGTGGTCGGTATTGCTCTACCTGCTCGGCCGGCTGCCTCTGGACAGCGCTCTGGACGAGCTGTCGCAACGCCTGCGGGTACGGATTCGCCCGGTGGTCCTGCCGTTTCCCGAAGCCGCGATCGATGTCGACACCATCGCCGATCAACGGCTGGTGGAAGCCATTACCGGAACCGACAGGTGACGCTGGTGCGCCAGGCAGAAACGGTCCTGGTGCGGGTCATAGGCGCGTACCGTAACCTCGACTGACCAGCTGTCGGCCTCGCGCCCGACCCGGTAAAGATAGTATTGCGCGCACCTGCCCGGGCGGCTGCCGATCGCCGACGCCGAGGGAATCCCGAACACCGGAATCCGGTGCGGCCCGACGTCGAGCTCGCCGTGCAGGCTGCGGTGGCTGTGACCGTGCAGCACCAGCTCGGCACCGGCCTGGCCCAGCACAGCGCACAGCGCCTTGCCGTCAGTGAGACGTTTGCGCCATTTCTCGTCCTCGGGCCGCGGCGGATGGTGCAGCAACACCACGCGAAACAGGCGCTGCTCCGCCGCCTGCTGGAGCAGCGCCTGCAGGCGCTGCAGCTGTGCCCGGCCCAGGGCGCCGGTGGCCAGAAACGGCGCTGTGGCGCAGGCGCTGGAAAGACCGATCAGCGCCACACCGTTTCTGATCCGCAGGCTGGGAAACATGCTGTCGTCGCTGCCCGCGCCAGCGGCATCGGAGCGCATGAACGGCTCCCACAGAGAGAACGTGCTCGACCAGGCGCTGTGCACATAGGCGTCATGGTTGCCCGGCACTACGGTAACCCGCTCGGCAGCGCCCAACCGATCCAGCCACAGGCGGGCCTGGTGAAACTCGTCCGGCAGCCCGGTGTGGGTCAGGTCGCCGGTGATCACGATATGCTCGGGGCGTGTTGTGCCGAGGTCCTCCAGCAGCACATCCAGCACCTCACCGCGGTGTTCGGCACGGCGCCGGCGCCGCCAGGACAGGTAGCCCAGCACGCGTTTGTTCAGCAGCTGGCGCCAGCGCACCCCGTCCAGCGAGGTGAGGTGCGGATCGGACAGGTGCGCGAAATACAGGCCCGGAGCCGAGGCGTCCGTCATGTCCGCGACGCCGCCGGCCAACGCATTTGGCGATTCATACACATTGATTTACGATGCCGCCCAGCATACCGATCATCGCCAGCCACATTGTGCCCGACCTTTGAAGCCATACGACCTTCCCGTGTCACGCCCGAAAATAGGCCTGATTACCAACCCCCACAGCCGCCGCAACCGCACCCGGCTGCCAGAGGTGAAGGCCATTGTCGCAAATCAATCCAATATCCTCCATCGCATCACCGAACACCCTCAGCAGATCGAGGACACGCTGCGCGCGTTTGCCGCCCAGGATGTGCAGGTGCTGGCCATCAACGGGGGCGACGGCACCACCGCGCAGGTGTTCACGGCGCTGCTCGAAAGCGGCGCCTTTACCACCCTGCCCGCGGTCATCCTGCTGCCCGGCGGCACCACCAATGTCAATGCCAACGACGTCGGTTTGCGCGGCAGGCTCGACACGGCAGTGGCGCGCGTGGCGCGCTGGGCGGTCGGCGACGCGGTTACCACACAACACCGGGTACGACCGATCCTGCGGATAACGGGGGCGGCGCACGGTGCGCCGCTGTGCGGCATGTTTTTCGGCGCCGGCAGCATTATCCGCGGCATCGAATATTGCCAGGACAAGTTCCACGCGCGCGGTATCGGCGATTCGATCGGCCCCGGCCTGGCCATGGCGAGAGTACTTTGGGGCATGTTTCGCAATGACCCGCGCTTCGCCACCCCCACTTCGATGCGGATCGCCATGGACCAGAGCGGCGACGCGCCTCCCCAGGACCTGCTGCTGATGATGATCACCACCCTCGACCATCTGATTCTGGGCATGCGACCCTACTGGGGCACCGAAACCGGCGCCTTGCACTGCACCTGGGTCGAGCAACGGGCGCAGAGCCTGTTGCGGCTGTTCCCTTCCGTGCTGCGCGGCAATCCGGGCGCCCGGGCGACACCCGAGCGAGGCTATTTCAGCCATAATGCCCGGGAAATCCGCCTCTGGCTGGACGGGACCTTTACCGTCGACGGAGACATGCACCCGGCGAGCACCGAGGCAGGCCCGCTCAGGATCACCAAGGGCGGCGAGCTTGAATTCATATACATAGGAAGCTAGACCCGAGGTGAACGGCGACGCGGCACAACGCGAACTGGGCGCCACCATCGCAGCCATGGCACCAACACCGCAGCATCCTGCACTTGGCAGGCTGGTTGACTCGCTGCGGGAAAGATATGGCGACTGCGCGACCGCGGTGCTGTTTTACGGTTCCTGCCTGCGCAGCGGCGACCCCTATGACGGCCTGGTGGATCTGTATCTGATCACCGAAGGTTACCGGTGCGCGAATTCGGGCCGGCTGAAGGCGGCCTGGAACTGGCTGTTACCGCCCAATGTGTTCTACACCGAACTGATCCACGACGACCGGGTGTTGCGCTGCAAGTATGCCGTGCTGTCGCGCGACGACCTGCAGAAAGGCACCTCGCAACGCTGGTTTCACTCCTACCTGTGGGGGCGCTTCAGCCAGCCCACCGCCATCGCCTGGTGCAAGGACAGCGGCGCGCGCGAACTGGTGCAAAATGCACTGGCACAGGCCGCGCTCAGCTTCCTCAACCGGACGCTGGCGGGCCTTCCGGCACAGGGACAGGTACAGGCATTGTGGGAGGGCGGCCTGCGGCTCAGTTACCGCGCCGAATTACGCGCCGAGAGCAGCTCGCGCGCGCAGCAACTCACGCGCGCCAATCTGGCCTACTACCAGGCCGTCACCCGGGCCGCCGCGCCGCTGCTGGAGCATCGCGTCGAGATCACAGCTGCACCGGACGGAGACCGCTACCGCGCAGGGATCGCCGCGCCGCGCCGCGCCCTCGGCCGGGTCGGCTGGGCGGTCCGTATCGCACAGGGAAAACTGCTGTCGGTAGCGCGGCTGCTGAAAGCGCTGTTCACCTTCGACGGCGGCCTGGACTACATCGCCTGGAAACTGGAACGCCACTCCGGCGTGCCGGTGGAAATCCCCGACAAGGTACGCCGCTATCCGCTGGTCTTTGTCTGGGGCCTGTTCTGGAAGCTGTACCGGCGCGGCGTTTTCCGTTAAGTTCCCGGCACCAGACACCGGCACAGAGCATATCGACATTGCCAGCAGAGCTCCACGATCCGCACATGGACGACAGCAATAGAACGCCGCCACGTATCTGGCTGGTGATTGGCGACAAACTGGGTGACAACGCCCAGGTCGAAATCATCGCCGCGGCACTAGGCATGCCGTTCGAAGTCAGGCGTGTGCTGCCGAAAGCGCAGTTCGTGCTGGGCAAACCCGCCTTCAAGCCATCGCTGGATCACCTGGACCTGGAACGCTCGGACAAGCTGGAGGCCCCGTGGCCGGATTTCATTCTCACTATCGGCCGCCGGCCATCGATGGCGGCTTTATGGATACAGGAGCAGTCACAGGGCCACAGCAGGATCATACTCCTGGGACGGCCGAAGAGATGGATAGACCGGTTTGCTCTGGTGATCGTTCCCGGTCAGTACCAAGTACCCCAACGGGACAACGTCCTGCAACTCAACCTGCCACTGATGCGGCCCAACGAAGCTGCTATCGACAGCGCGGCGGCACACTGGAAACTGCGCTTCGACAAGCTGGAACGACCGATTACCGCGCTGTTTGTCGGCGGCCAGACCAAACCGTTCCGCTTCGACACCACCGCCGCCACCGAGCTCATGCAGAAGACATCGCAGATTGTGACGCACAGTGGCGGAACTCTGTACATTTCTACCAGCCGGCGCACGCCGTCCGACGTGGTCGCAGCGTTGCAGGACCAACTGCCCGAAAATGCGATTCTCTATCGCTGGAAAGCCGATGACAGCGAAAACAATCCCTACCTGGCCTTATTGGGACTGGCGGACCGGTTTATCGTAACCGGCGACAGCATATCCATGATGATCGAAGTCGCCCGGCGCGGGAAACCGCTGGCAATATTCGCATTACCGTATCAGCAGGGACTGGTCGCACAGTGCCGGCGCATGCTGGCGCGAGCGAACAGAACGGAGGTCGCAGGGGAGCGTAAGCGGCGCTTGGTGTCACAGCTGTTCGCGGCGCTAAGCCGCTCGGGTATAGGCGGCTATTCGAGAGATCTCAGCGCAATCCATGACTTCTTGTATGAACAGAAACTCGCAGTACCGCTGGGTAGCGCTTTCCTGTCTGGCGGCAACACCGCCACGGATGAACTTGAACGCGTGGTAAGCAGGCTCCGGCAGCTTATCGATTCCGGTTAGTCGCTCCGCGACCGACCGCCGAAGCGCTCAGCTCATGGAGAAGACGGCACAGCGCCCATACCGGGCAGGCGCCCGTCGCGCCGATCGGCTCTCGCTTCATCCAGGCCCAGCCGGTCAATGTGTATGGAAATGGTTTTAGAAGTATACTACTCGGTAAATCAGAGAGACCTATCAAGTCCGTTCCACTCTGCGGCCCACCAGCATGACATCTGAACCAGCTAGCATTTGCCCGATCTGCCACGCGCAGGGAAAGCACGAGTTTTCCAGTTCCGACCTTATGTTCGGCGGGACAAAAATCTATTCTTACCATCGCTGCATTGCATGTGGAGTGATTTACCAGCACCCCTTGCCCGGCGACAAGGAAATTGCCGGTTTTTATCCCGAATCCTATATCGTCTATTGTCAACCCAGTCGCATCGAGTTCGATTCCGTGCAGAGAGCCGTGCTCAAGCGGAAGTATGGCTACGACAATCTCACAACAACATGGCCTGCCGGTGTGCTCGCAAAACTGGCTCCAGCTGCGCGAATCCCGGAAGTTATACCGCGCATCGAGGACGGCACGGTCCTCGACATCGGCTGTGGTAATGGCGAATACCTGCTGCGGCTCAGGTCAATAGGCTGGAACTGCAAGGGCGTCGAATTCAACGAAAAGGCAGTGTCCATTTGCCGCCAACACGGCCTCGATATATTTCATGGCGACCTCAAGTCGGCCAACTTCGAGTCCGGCTCGTTTGACTTTGTCACCGCACACCACTTGCTGGAACACGTGCCCGATCCTCACGAACTGGTGGGCGAAATCGCACGCATCCTCAAACCCGGCGGCACCCTTCTGATACGAACCCCCAATAGCAACGCACTGGGGCGCGCATGGTTCGGCAACAACTGGTATGCCAATGACGTTCCGCGGCATCTGTTCCTGTATTCGGAACACAACCTCGAAAGACTGGCCAACGATCACGGCCTGGCGTTGACCGCCTTGAGCAAGCCGGCCAAGGCAAAGCTGGTTCTGAAAAGCCTCGACTACAAGACTGGAAACAAAGGCAAGCCCTCGAAAAAGCGCAAAATTCGCAAGTGGCTCGCCAACCTGTATGTGCCAGCAGCCAGGTTGACCGGCAGGGGCGACGAACTGTTCGCACTGTTCTCCAAGACCTAGATCACCCGCGCGGCTTACGCGCACTGCCCTAGAGGGCTTCGAACAGCTCCTTCCACCTGTTGGCGATCACCGGTCCACTGAATCGCTCCCTGATCAGCTCGCGCGCGCAGGCACTGTGCTGGCTGACCAGCCCCGGCTTGAGGCTATATTCGCCAAGTCCACGCTCCCAGTCGTCGAGAAACGAGCACTGCGCAAACACCCGGTAACTGGGAATACTGTCCGCCACCACCCCGAGCCCCAGGTTCAGGGACAATGCAATCCGATTGTTGGTTTTGACTTCGGTAAATTTATTGACTTCTATCGGGATGACTGCAACGTCATGCAGTCTGAGCGCGGCAAAGAACGTGTGCGGACTCCAGTCGAGGTAATGCACCGGCAAGTTCCAGCCACCGAAAACCTTCTCGAACGCCTCTCTGGAATTACTGATCACGGTCAGGGTGACAGGCCGCAGCGCGCCAGCCCTCTCCAGCAAGGGCCGCAACTTCGCCATGTGCACCAGCCCCGAATCCCCGTAACTTGCCTTGTGATTGCCAAACCAGACCAGATGCATCGCAGCGCGACCGACCGCCCCGTTCAGGAAGCGGCGCAGCTGTAGCAGCTGATGGCGCGCTTTCAGCCAGCCGACCACGTCCAGGAGCGGTCCTCTCAGAGCCTCCTCGACCGCATCCTCGATAACCCACAGTGGTTTAACAGTCGCGAAATTTCGGCGCACGACATCGGCCAGCGCCTCGCTGGACACCACCCAGTGATCGGCGATATCGAACATTTTTCTCAATCGCGCAACACGTTTCGAAGCCAGCAGAAAATGATTGTCACAGAGATCGAACACCACGGTGGTACCGCGGCTCTTGAGCCGTTGCGCTATCGCGATGTCCTTGTCCGTATAGGCTTTCGAGAACACCACCGCTTTGTAAGCACTTTCGTGCCGCTCATTGTAGAGCTCGACCGGAAACTTCTCTGCACGCAACTCTCGAATGGTATTCAGACAGCGAATCCGGGCACTCGCCACCCGCGCTTCGTAATTTTGCGGTTTCCAGCCGATTCTGGGCGCATTGCTCATCTAATTCACATTCTCAGGCGCAGGTTGCCCCGGCCGGCGATGTCAGGGGAAAGCGTGTGCAGCACCAGCTGGCGCGCCAAAACACCTTTGTGAAGTCATTACACCCCGGGAAGACCGTGCACAAGCCTCCCCTGCGCGGGAAGGAAGTCCGGAGCGGGCGGGAACACGGATGCTTCGCAGCCTGGCCGCCCCGGCATGGAGAAACTCCTGGACCGGGGCGTGGTGGCAGTTCGGGTATCGCCTTTGTGGGGAGATGATATCGGCGAGCGGTCATGTTGCCAACCCTCACATGGGGCGACCGGCCGGTCCGGCAGCGTGTTCCCCGGGCTCTGATCCATGGCACCGTGGCCGGGCTTCGGAGCCGAATTTACCAGGCGCTGCAGGTATTCGGCTATACTTGACTGCGCAATGAGCCTCTGTGACTGTTTATGATGGTAATACTTTGATCAGCAAATCCGCCACGTTGAGAGATGGGGACACTGCAGCTGTTGTCGCTGAACTTCCCTGGGTCAAATACGCCGAAAGTGCCAGGCGAGTCGGTCGCCTGGCCTTCCTGTTGCCCAACCTCGGCGGCGGTGGCGTGCAGAAGAACACGCTCACCATCGCCAAGGCACTGCTGGAGCGCGGCTTCAACATCGACCTGCTGCTGTGCGCCGACCTCGGCCCGCTGCACTGCCAGGTGCCGGAACAGGTCAATGTCATCAATCTTAAAGCGGACAGGGGCTGGCGTTCGCGCCTGACGGCACTGGCGGCAGGACGAGCTTACTGGAGCGGACTGCTGAAACCGGTACTGCTGGCGCGCAAGCCCTCCAAGACACTGGCGTGCCTGCCGGCGCTGGTCGACTACCTGCGCGAAAGTCAGCCGGTATCACTGTTGTCGGCCACTGTGCACCTGAACATCGAGGCGGTGCTGGCAAAAGCCATCGCCGGCGTGGACACCCGCATTATCGCCACCCAGAGCCAGCAGTTTTCCATCTGGCACGATGTTTCCGGCGAATGGCGCCGGCGTTACATCACCGAACTGGCCGCCAAAGCCTACCGGCAAGCCGATGCGGTTGTCGCGGTATCACAGGGTGTCGCCGACGACCTCACGGAGTATCTTGAACTGCCGGCCGGGAAAATCGATGTCATCTACAATCCGATCATCACCCCGGAACTGCTGGAAGGCATGAATAAACCCGTCGACCACCCGTGGTTCGGGCCGGGCGAACCGCCGGTTATTCTGTCCGTCGGCCGACCCGGGCGACAAAAGGACTTCATCACGCTGATCAAGGCGTTCGCCAAGGTCTGCGAGCAATTACCCGTGCGCCTGCTGATTCTCGGCGAAGCGCGCGACCCCAACAAGAAACAGCGTCGCAAATCCGAACTGCTGGAGCTGGCCAAACAGCTCGGCATCGAGGAGTCGCTGGATTTTCAGGGCTTCGTGCACAACCCCTACAGTTACATGGCGAACGCTGCGGTATTCGTGCTGTCGTCGCGCTACGAAGGCTTCGGCAACGTCATCGCCGAGGCGCTGGCCTGCGGATGCCCGGTGGTCAGCACCGATTGCCCCAGTGGACCGACCGAAATTCTCCGGCACGGTGAATACGGCAAGCTGGTGCCGGTGGGAGATGATTCCGCTATGGCGCGCGCCATCCTCGCCGCACTGCGGGACCGTACCGACCGCGACAAACTCTATACACGCGCCAGGGACTTTTCGCTGGAGCCGATCGCTCGCCAGTATCTCAGCGTACTGCTGAAAGACGTCGCCTAACCGTGGTGTTTCTCCCGCTCGCTGCAGCGACGGGTTGCCAACATCGCCAGCGGCAGCCAGAAGAACAGCCAGGGTTCCTTCGGCCGCGTCAGCAAGCGATCCAGGTCCGGCACCGCGCACAGTATCGCGTACACCAGCAATGCGCTGTAGAACCAGTGGCCACCCCGGCGGTCCCGGCGCACCGCGCAGCGTAGCGCCATCGCCAGCATCCCCAGCAGTAACGCCAGCCCGACCACGCCGCCGTCGCGTAGCGTCGCCAGGAAAGCACTGTGCGCATGCACAAATGAGCGTTCACCGACCTGCACGCCGGTCGGCACAACATAGCCGGCCCCGAACAGCGGCCGTTCGAGTGCCTGCTGCAGCACCGTCAGCCAGATTTCCGGCCGGTTTGGCATGCCGCGCGCCAGACGTTCCCAGAACGCCGGTTCCAGCAGCAGAAACGCAACAAACACTCCGACCAGCGCGGCGATGAGCAGACGTCCACGGGAACCCGTCAGCAACAGCGTGGCGATCAGCAGCGGAACGATGGCAGTCCGACTCTGGGTCAACAGCACCGTCGCCACCAGCACCGTGGTGGCGGCCGCGAACAGGATCCTGCCGGCGCGGCCTGTTGCGAGCTGAAAGAAATGCAGCGCCAGGAGGGCGAAGAACCCATAGACGCAGCCGGCCAGTATGGAATGGCTCATGCGGTTGAGCAACTCCAGTCTTGTGGCAGGAAAAGCATGGTTCGCATACCACACCAGCACCGATGCGACGGCGGTAATCGTGGCCAGCAATAGCAGCGCCCGCAACAGGGTATCGAAACGTACCGGATTATCGCTCTGCACCAGCCCGGTGGCGACGATGAATACCATCACCTGCAGACCATACCAGGCGACCCG
>CBDTYI010000040.1:0-13056 GCA_965364565.1 uncultured Gammaproteobacteria bacterium
GCTGGTGGGCCTATTACGAACTCGGCTGGGGCGGCTGGTGGTTCTGGGATCCGGTCGAGAACGCTTCCTTCATGCCCTGGCTGGCCGGCACCGCGCTGGTGCATTCGCTGGCGGTGACCGAAAAGCGCGGCGCTTTCAAGCGCTGGACGGTACTGCTGGCGCTGCTGGCGTTTTCGCTCAGTCTGCTTGGCACCTTCCTGGTCCGCTCCGGGGTGCTGACGTCCGTGCACGCGTTTGCCACCGATCCGGCGCGCGGTCTGTTCATTCTCATGTTCCTGTGCCTGGTCATCGGCGGATCGCTGTCGCTGTATGCCTGGCGCGCGCCCAGCATTTCGCGCGGCGGCGGGTTCGAGTTCGTGTCGCGCGAGAGCCTGCTGCTGGGTAACAACCTGTTGCTGGTCCTTATCACGGCGCTGGTTCTGCTCGGCACCCTGGCGCCGCTGCTCTATGACGCCATGGGCTGGGGCAAGATTTCGGTCGGCTTTCCCTGGTTCAATGCCATGTTCGTGTTGTTCTCACCCCTGATGATCCTGTTGATGGGAGCCGGCCCGCTGACCCGCTGGAAGCACCATAATCCACCGGAGCTGCTGCGCACGCTGTGGGTTGCCTTTGTCGTGAGCGTAGCCGCCGGTATTGCCGCGGCTCTACCGCTGCTTACCGGCTCGATCTCGGCGGGCATCGCGGTGGCACTGTCGGTATGGCTGCTCAGCACCCTGCTCGCCGGGCTGCGCCAGCGCCTGCAGCGCCGCTCGGGTATCAAAGGCCTGCTCACGGACTGGAAGACACAGGGTGGACGCGCCTATTACGGAATGTGGCTGGCGCACCTGGGGATCGCCACCTTTATCATCGGCGTCACCTTTGTCACTCAGTTCGATATCGAGAAGGACGTGCGCATGGCGCCGGGAGACGAGATTCAACTGAACCAGTACCTGTTCCGGTTCGAGGGCGCCGCCCTGCACCAGGGACCTAACTACCGCGCACAGCGCGGAACCGTCAGGGTGTTCAGGGACGAGCGCGAAGTCGCGCTTCTGCATCCGGAGAAGCGCGTCTATCAGGTGCAGACCAAACCCATGACCGAGGCCGGCATCGATGCCGGGTTTTTGCGTGACATCTATGTTTCGCTGGGCGAGCCCCTCGGCGGCGGCGCGTGGAGCGTGCGGCTCTACTACAAACCCTTTGTGCGCTGGATCTGGCTGGGCGGCGTCCTGATATCCCTGGGTGGCCTGCTGGCCGCCAGCGACCCGCGCTATCGCATGCGCCTGCGCGAGACGGTCGGCGCGCGGACAGCCGGAAAACGGGTTGGCGCGGAGAGCACGGCATGATGCCGCCGTTTGTGCGCTACCTGACGCCGCTGGTGCTGTTTCTGGCGCTGGCCGCTTTGCTCTACAAGGGGCTGGCGCTGAACCCGCGCGAAGTCCCCTCCCCCCTGATCGGTAAACCGGCCCCGGAGTTCACCCTTCCGGAACTGAAGGACACCAGCAGACAGTTGTCACATAGCGACTTCCTGGGCAAAGTGAGCCTGCTGAATGTGTGGGCCACCTGGTGCGTTTCATGCCGTGCCGAACATCCGCTGTTGATGCAGCTGGCGCGGCAGGGCGTCACTATTTACGGGCTGGATTACAAGGACAGCCGCGAGGACGCGCAACGCTGGCTGCAACGTTTCGGTGACCCCTATGTGGCCAACGCTTTTGATGCCGACGGCCGGGTTGGCATCGACTGGGGCGTATACGGCACCCCTGAAACCTTCGTAATCGATCAGCAGGGCATTATCCGCCACAAGCATATCGGGCCGTTGACCGAAGAGGCGATTCAGCGCGAGATTCTGCCCCTGATACAGAAACTGAAAGAGGGCAAGGGATGATGTTGCGCAACACGCTGGCGGCGATTTGTCTGGCTGGCTGTCTGAACCTCGCCTGGGCGACGGGACTGGAGTCCTTTGATTTCAGCGGTAACGTGGAAGAACAGCGCTACAAGGACCTGCTGGCCGAACTGCGCTGCCTGGTATGCCAGAACCAGTCACTCGTCGACTCGGACGCCGAGCTTGCGCACGATCTGCGTTTGGAGGTCTACGAGCTGATGGAGCATGGACGCGACGATACCCAGATTCGCGACTTCCTGGTGGCGCGCTATGGTGACTTCGTTCTCTATGAGCCGCCTATCAAACCATCCACCTATCTGCTCTGGGCCGGTCCCTTCGTGTTGCTGGCGCTTGGCATCATGATGCTGATTCGCACCATCCGGCAGCGCCGTCAGCTGCAGGAGTCGCAATTCTCCGCTGAAGAGCAGGAGCGCCTCAGACAACTGCTCGGAACCAACCCCCGCGAGCAAGAGGATCGCCAATGACCACCGTATTCTGGCTGTCCGCAGCCAGCATGTCCGTGATCGCGCTGCTGTTTGCGATCGTGCCCCTGCTGCGCAGCCGTACCGACACGAGCGTCAGCCGGCAACTGCTCAATACCGCGCTTATAAAGGAACAGCTCAACGAGCTGCAGGCCGACCTGGAGGCGGGCAAACTGGAGCCGGATGCCTATCAGGCTGCGCGTCACGACCTGGAGCGGGAACTGCTGAACGACACCGCCACCGGCACCGAAGCCGAGCCGCAGGCGCAGCGCAGTGGCCGCTGGGCTATCGGCGTATTCGGACTGCTGATTCCGGCGCTGGCCGTATTTCTGTACCTGCAACTCGGTGCAGCTCCATTACTCGAACAGCCCGCGCGTGCCCCGGTTGCACAAAAACCGGCGCAGGAGGATCCCGCCCATTCGCTGCAGGAAATGGTGCAAAAGCTGGCCGCCCGTCTGGAGGAAGAGCCGGACAACGCGGAAGGCTGGGTGATGCTGGGTCGCAGCTATGCCGCGCTGGATCGGTATCAGGAGGCGGACAACGCCTACGCGCAGGCACGGCGTATTGCCGGCGATCATCCACAACTGCTGGTCGACTCCGCCGACATCATGGTGATGGCCAACGGCGGTCGTTTTACCCCCGAGGCCGCTGAACTGCTGGAGCGCGCGCTGCAGGTGCAGCCTCAGAATGCCAAAGGACTGTGGCTGATGGGGCACTACAAATACCAGGGCGAAGACTTCCAGAGTGCGGTGGACTACTGGCAACGGGCGGCGGCCCAGCTGCCGCCCGATAGCGAAGATACCCGCGCCATCCGTCAGCAGATCGAACAGGCCGAGAGCAGACTGCTGGCTGCAGGCGGCAGCCTTGCGCCCGCCGCCGAGACACGGACCGCTCCGGCAGCCGATGCGGCCGCCAAGGCGGTCGAAGTGAGCGTGCGCCTGGACCCGGCGCTGAGCGCGCAGGCCTCGGCGCAGGATACCGTTTTCATCTTTGCGCGCGCCGCACAGGGCCCGCGCATGCCACTGGCGATCGTCCGAAAACGTGTCGCGGAGTTGCCCGTCACAGTAACCCTGGACGATTCACTGGCCATGTCGCCCGCCATGGTGTTATCGAATTTCGACGCGGTTACCGTCGGCGCCCGCGTATCCAAATCCGGAAACGCCATGCCGCAAAGCGGCGACCTCCAGGGCAGTGTGACGCCGGTCCAGGTACAGGCCGGCGCCTCGGTAGAGGTCGTTATCAACGAAGTCACGCCCTAGCCCGGAAATCTCACCAGCCGGCCAACGGCTACCCGGTAACAGACGGAACAATTGAAGAAATAGTGACGAAGGCACCCATTTCGAAAATTGACACTCGGTTTTTCGCCGTTGGCCTATCCCGGTTCTGGCGGTTTCTCGCTCGTCCTGACTTGGTCTTCACTCAAGTCGTAGCTATAGCTACGACTTTCGCTGCAGACCGGCGCCAGTGCGGCTGCGAATTCCGCCAGCTTCCGGGATGCCGGTGAGATTTCCGGGCTAGCCGGGCGAAACCATTCCGCCCTGGCATGAAGCCAGGCGCACCCCGCACCAGCCCCCGGCCCCCGGTCACAGAGGCCACGGAACGGGCCAATCCCGCGCTACGTTCTGTCAGAGCACCCGGTCTCTAGCGCTGCCGCTGTGACGCGCACTGCAGTTCCGCCACCGTATCCCTCCCTCAACTCAAGTTTTCCCGCTTTGGCACCGACAAACTGGGTTAACCGGCGCACCCCACCGGCAATCCGCGGAAACGCTGCCCGCTAATCCGGCTGCTGAACCGGCCTGCTTTGAGGCTTGTCCAGTAAGGGCATGGAAAGCAAACAAAAAGCTTTCGATCCGAAGATGCAGTAACCGGACACACGACGCGCACATGGCAACCGGGGGCGCCAGGGGAAACTCGAGGTTGGGAAAGCCACACTCTCAACCCTGCCACGAACACCAGGGTGGACAGGCTACGGGACCGATTGAGATATGCAAGCCGCTCCAGTTTCTCGCATGCTGTGTCTGTTGACCCTCGGTCTGGCAAGCGCTTTGGCTTCCCCCGTAGCGTTGGCCATACCCGCCAGCGCTGGTCCTGTCATCGCAGTAACCGAACCGACCGGTACAGCGCCGGAAAAGCTTCAGCAGACCGCCCCGTCGACCGACGGCGACACCGCTCAGGGCAACGAGGACACCACGGCGGTCGTGACAACCAGCGTGTCCGCAGCCAGTCCCGTGCGACAAGCGGACGCCCTTGGCGGTCCCCCAAGCACGCCATGCCTCACCTACTTCGTCAGCGACACTAACCTCGGCGCCGATTCCGACACCTGTGCCGAGCCCAGCGCCGCCGGTCAGCGCTTCTCGCTTCAGTTCGGCCGTGGCTTCGCCACCCGCAGCGGCGTCATGGGCCGCTTTGACGGATTGCTGGTCGACTACCGTCTGAGCGGCGGCGTAACACTGAATGCCGTTGCCGGCCGACCGGTAGTTGCCGGACAGGAAGCATCGGACTTGCGCAAACAGGTGTTCGGCCTCAGTGCCACCACTGGCAAGATTGCCGGTGCCTGGGATCTGAACAGCTATATCGCCCAGCAGCAGAATAATGGACGCATGGAAAACCGGGCCGTGGGTGGTGCCCTGCGCTATCTGCGGTCGACACATTCTTTGCTGGTTTCGCTGGACTACGATATGGACGAACATTCACTGAGCACCTTCATGGTCTCCGGGGCATGGAAACTCCAGCCCGCCACCACGCTCAGCGCGACCTTCGATATTCGCCACAGCTACATGCACACGCCTCAGGCAGGCTACCTGCAACAGACCATGGCCACCACAGAAGGGTGGAAATGGGCGCTGCCCATGGACCGTATCAAGCAGCTGGCCGGAAAACGCTCCACCGAGGTCAGGACCCTTGGCCTGGGCTTATCGCATGCCTTTTCGCAGCGCATCAAGCTGAGCGGGGATTTTGCCGTGCTTGACGTATGGAAGGATGCGGCTCCCGGTGATCCGAACGGCATCGCCACACAGTCGAACGAGTATTTCTATCGTCTCAAACTCTCCGGCAGAGATCTGGTGCTCTCCGGCGACAGCAGCTCGCTGGACCTGCGTCACAGTGTCACCCAGTCAGCGCGCATTTCCTCGGCGTCACTTGATACCCGATACGCCATCAACCGGTTGTGGCAGATCCGCCCGCAACTGCGCACCGACTACCGCGACAACGAACAGGACAGCTCGATTCAGTGGGTGACCTCCCCGTTGGTCAAAATGGAATACCGCTGGCGTAAGCAGTATGGCATCGACATCGAGGCGGGTGGAGAATGGTCGGCACGCAAGCTACCGACCGACGATCAGGTTCGCTCCTCGTACTTCCTGACTCTGGGATACAGCGCCAATTTCTAGCCGGCGCAACGCGCGAAACGGTGCGTCAGAATCCTTTCAGTAACCAGAGTCCGGTGCCGCCCCGTTCGCTCAGCAGCGCCGCGATATCACTGTGCCCCGCCGCCGATGCCAGTTTCGCGGCTTGCTTCCGCTTGCGGTTTACCAGAGTCGGATCCGCGCCAGCCGCGAGCAACCTTTCAACCGCGGCTTTGTGACCCGCATGGGCAGCCAGCATCAGCGCTGTGTTGCCCTCGGGATTCTTGCTGTCGACCTGCACGCCCGCCTCTGCCAGCAATGCGATGATCTCATGGTGGCCGGCAAGGGCTGCAAGCATAAGCGGGGTGTTGCCGCTGCCAGTGCTGGCGTTAACATCGGCTCCGGCCTCAATCAGCAGCCCGGCAACCCGCACGTGCCCCCGCGTGGCTGCCCGGTGCAGAGCAGAAAAGCCATCGTGATCCGCGTTGGAGACCGGCATCCGGGCACGTACCAGCAGGTCCGCAATCTCACTGTTACCCTGCTCGGCCGCATACCAGAGTGCGTCACGCCCGTTGCCGTCCGCGCACTTGGTACAGGCGCCGGCTTTCAGCAGCCGCTTGAGCGTGGCGGTGTCGTCGGCACGAGCCGCCCAGACCAGCAGTTCGCCGTCGCGCGGATCGCCAGCAATACTGGCAGTACTTTGATCGAGCAGCATTGTTACAACTTCGCCATGCCCGTCCTTGACGGCCTCTGACAGCGCGGTTGCGCCCGACTCGCTGCGCTGCTCGGTGCTGGCCCCGGCGCGCAGCAACTGCTGGACAATCGATACATGCCCAGAAGCAGCCGCGAGCAGCAGCGGTGTTTCGCCGGTATGGTTTATAACATTGACCTGCGCCCCCGCTACGAGCAGCGCTGCGACGATCTCCTCATGACCACGCCAGGCAGCACGGCTCAAGGCCGTATGCCCCTGGGCATCGCGCAGCTCGCGCGACACTCCGTCCTTCAGGAGCGCGGCAACGACGTCCGCCTGGCCGCGCCAGGCTGCCTCAACCAGCACCGGCCCCGGCACAGCGCCATCGGGCCGCTCAGCATCGGTCGTTCTGTGCCTGACGCGCTCGGCGATATTCACCTTCCTCGCGGGTTCGGTGCGCGCCGTTACCGCGCCACGCGCCAGCAACAGCCGCTCGAGCTCTGTATCGCCGGCATTCCTCGCCAGGTCAAGAACCGTCCAACCCTTGCGATTGGTACTGTTAAGTTCCGCCCGCGCCTGAACCAGCAGGCGGGCTGCAGCGTGGTGACCCGATCGCACCGCCAGCATCACGGGCGTATTTCCATTGGCGTCGGCCAGGTTGATGTCAGCCCCTGCATCGAGCAGCGCCTGGACAATGCGCGGCTCTCCATACTGTGTTGCCTTCAATAGGGGTGTATCCCCGAAACGGTCCTGGTGATTCGCACTGGCCTTATTATCCAGCAGCACCTTCACCACCTCGACATGACCGAGCTCGCACGCCCGCAGCAGTGCCGTGCCGCCATATTCATCGGAGGCATCCACGGGGGCTCCGCGACGAATGAGTCCACGCACCTCGCCTGCATCGCCTTTGGTGGCGGCCCGTAACAGCTGTTTTCCACGATCCTGCTGCGCATCCTGTGGTGCGGCCGGCTGAGCCGCCGTGCCCCGGCCTTTGGCAAGACCGAGCTTTGCCTGAGCCATGGAATGCCCCTGCCCGGCTGCCTTGCGGTACCAGTCCTGCGCCAGGGCGCTGTCCTTGTCTACCCCCCAGCCGTTTTCATACATCACCGCAAGGTTGTATTGCGCTTTTACGTACCCTTGTTGAGCCGCCTTGCGGTACCAGTCAGCCGCCTGAGCGTGGTTCTGAGGGACACCGCGGCCTGCACGGTAAAGTGCCGCCAACTGGTACTGGGCCTCAGCATCGCCCTGCTGCGCGAGTTGCTGGAATAACTCAGCCGCCCGGCCGAAGTTCTTGGTGCGGATAGCATATTGCGCATCTTCATAAGGTCCGGCAGTCGCCGCCAGTGGCCAGGTCTGCATCAGTAGCAGCGCTGCGGCAACGCAGACACCTGCAGCGGAATTGGCCAGGCATTTAGGCAGTGCCATACTTGGTTTCCACCTCGATCCCGATGTTCTTCAAAAAAGGCGTCGGCAGAATACCTCCCGCCGAGACGATGACCGAATCGTTGCGCAGTTCCAACGGCTTACCATCGTGATCGAGTTTCACTTCCCGCTCCAGAATTTCCGTGACATTGGATTTGAACAGCACGCTCAAGCGGCCCGCTGCCACCGCTCGTTCGACCTTATCGCGGTTTTTTTGCTTGGCCCGGGAAAACGCTTCGGACCGATATGACAGCGACACCCGGGTACCGGGTTGCTCGGCAATGCTGGTGGCAGCCTCCAGTGCGCTGTCGCCACCGCCCACGACCAGAACGTGCTGATCCCGATACTGTTCAGGATCAATCAGACGGTAAACGACTTTTTTGAGATCTTCGCCAGGCACACCCAGTTTGCGCGGCGTACCGCGCCGGCCGATAGCCAGCAGTACCGTCCGTGCCTTGTAGTGGTTGCGGGAGGTTTCTATCCGGTAGCCCTCCCCCTCGGCGACGATCTTTTCAACACGCTCCAGGTAGTTGATCGAAAGGCCGGTTGCCTTCTCGACGCCTTGCCAGAATTCCAGCAACTCTTCTTTAGTGGTTTCGGTAAATTTCACTTTTCCGACCAAGGGCAGCTGCACGGGCGCCGTCATAACCAGTTTTCCTCGTGGGAAATGGGCCACCGTGCCTCCCAGGCTGTCCTGCTCCAAGGTGACATACTTGAGTTTGCGTTCCAGCGCGCCGAGCGACGCCGCAAATCCGGCCGGGCCGGCCCCGACAATAGCCAGATCCAGCCAGTCCCCGCTGGCCTTACCCACCCCCTTCACCTTGCAGATGCACTCCAGCGCCTGACGCCCCTGTTCCACGGCGTTACGGATCAAGCCCATGCCCCCAAGCTCGCCAGCGATGAAAATTCCAGGCATATTGGTTTCGAAATTGGGCTGCACCTGAGGGATGTCAACACCGCGTTTCTCGCTGCCGAACACCAGCGTAATGGCATCCATTGGACAGGCCAGCTTGCAGGCACCGTGGCCGATGCAATGCGTGGGGTGGATCAAGTGGGCCTTGCCCTGGATGAGTCCTAGCACATTGCTTTCCGGGCATGCACTGACGCAGGACCCGCAGCCCATGCATTTACGCGGATCGATTAACGGGTGGAGAGAGGCCGGCTCGGTCAAGCCCGCATCGCGGTTTTCTTCCAGCTGTGCGGCGTTGGCAGACTCAACGCGACGCCTGCTGGCGGCGGTCCACAATACCATCAACAGCAGCGGAACCAGGTAATAGAGCAGTTTCGCATCCATGGGTATCCAGTCAGAAAGTTGCTTCTTTTTTCGGGTTTAGCCGCAATGCCCTTCAAGGGCAAAGCGACACCGATTGATTAATTATCCCTGTGCACGGCTGCCGAACGTGTGACAAATTTCACACCCACGCATTATTTCAAGCAACTGCTATGCCACCACTAGGTTGCACCATACCGGGGATGAGTTATTCCGATTCCACTCGGGTTGAACCACCTGGACAGAGGCGAATGCGTCGCCGTAAGGCAACTGAGCGCACTCTCCCCTGACAAGAAGTTGGAAATGGGTCTTAAAAAACTGATCTCTCATGTCTCCACACAATGACAGTCGCGAACCGTCGCTACCCAACCTGGACCGCAAAAAGCCGCGAACACCTCAAGTAAAACCTCGCCAAACCGCCAACTCCACGGACGGCCCAGGCTGGAAACGGCCAATTGTCATGGCGCGTTTCTTGCTAAATTTCAAACTTGGTCAGATTTTCCCATCTCTGTGAAACAGCGCACGGAGAGATTACCGGAACTCCCACAATAATCGACGTGAGAAGCACCAGATGGGGTACACACAGTAATGAGTACAGGACTCGCCACCAATTTCACGGACCAGGACACTGAGATCACCGTTACCGGCCGACCCGGGAATCCCGCAAAAACTCCCCCTGTGCTGCGGCTAATTTCGCTGTATCGGCCACGGACCAGTGGCTTTCTGGTGCTGCTTTCTTACGTCCTGGTGGCACTTCTGATCTACGCCGGCTGGCAGCAGCGCATGGAGTGGCCGCTCAGCGCCGAATCCGGCATCGGATATGCGCTGGGAATTGTCGGCGGAAGCCTGATGCTGTTATTGCTCCTCTACCCGGTGCGCAAACACAGCCGTCTCATGCGCAACTTTGGACCCGTCAAATACTGGTTCAAAGCCCACATGCTGTTCGGCGTGTTGGGGCCGTTATGCATCCTGTTTCACAGCGGTTTTCAGCTCGGTTCCCTGAACAGCAACACCGCTCTGTTCTGTATGCTCATTGTGGCCACGAGTGGACTGATAGGTCGCTACTTTTATACCAGGATTCATCACGGACTCTATGGGCGTAAGGCTACGCTGCACGAGCTTCAGCAACACGCGGCTATGTTAAAAGAGTCACTCAGCGAACAGCTGGCGCATGCACCGGCTCTGCTTGAAAGGGTTACCGCCTTTGAAGCCAGCGTTTCCAAGCAGCCAGATAACCTGCTCGTGAGCTTTCTGACTCTTTTGTTGCTGGGGCTGCGCACCCGGTTTGTTTACCTGACGGTCACTATTACCCCTATTTCGCGCCACGCTCCCTATAACCGCCACCTGGTTCGTCATATTGGTGCGCATCTGGCCAGTATTCGAAAAGTCGCCGAGTTCCATTTCTACGAGCGCCTATTTGCCATTTGGCACGTTCTGCATTTTCCGCTGTTTTTGATGCTGATCATCTCTGGTGTCATCCACGTGGTCGCTGTGCACATGTACTGAGCCCCGATGATCGAATGACAGATGACACCAGGGATGCACATCAAGAGCTTTCTACTTGCTGCCATGAGCCTGCTTACGACAACCGCTTTGCAAGCCGCCGACATTGAGACTCTGTTCATGCCGGGCGAGTTGATAGCCGGGCACGCAAAGTATGAGTCCGAGTGTTCGCGTTGCCATGCCCGCTTTGAGAAAAAGACACAGGACAAGTTGTGCCGCGACTGCCACGAAGCGATTGACGACGATGTCTCGGCTGGCACCGGCTTCCATGGCCGAGCACCTGCTGTCGAAGATCAACCCTGCAAATCCTGTCACACCGATCACATCGGCAGGAACGCAAATATCGTGCTTCTTAACAGCGCTACGTTTGACCACGAAATGACAGATTTTGAACTTTCGGGCAGTCATAGCGGCGTTTCCTGCAGCGCCTGCCACGAGCCGGACAAGAAGTATTCCGAGGCGGCAACCGATTGTTACAGCTGTCACAAGGAGCAGGACACCCACAAGGGTAACCTTGGCGAGCAGTGCGGCGACTGCCACGTGCCCGATGCGTGGAGAGAATTCGATTACGATCACGACGCAACGGACTTTCCTCTCGAGGGCGAACACAAAGACGTGCTTTGCGGCAGCTGCCATTTAAACGAACAGTATGAGGACACCCCCCAGGACTGTAACTCCTGTCACTATCTCAACGACATCCACAACGGCCGCAACGGAACCAAGTGCCAGGACTGCCACAACGCGCAGCAATGGGACAAGTCCAAATTTGATCACGATCGTGACACTGAATTCCGGCTGCGCGGAAAGCACAGTGGCATTCGCTGCGAAGCCTGTCACACCGAGGTCTTGGCCAAAGCCAAACCGAAAAAGGACTGTTACAGCTGCCACCGAAACGATGACCGCCACAAGGGTCGGTATGGGAAGAAATGCCAGTCCTGCCACAGCGAAAAGAGCTGGGAACGCGCACAATTTGATCACCAGCGCAATACCGATTTCCCCCTCAAAGGCACGCACTCGGATCTAAGCTGCTCCTCCTGTCACCGTGGCACGCTCGATAAAGAGAATCTTTCCGCCCAGTGCATCGCCTGTCACGCCGGCGACGACGTCCACCGCGGCCAGGAGGGTGAGCAGTGCGATCGCTGTCACGAGGAGACCGGCTGGACGCAAAAGGTGATTTTCGACCATGACCTGACCCGTTTTCCGCTCATCGGCCTGCATGCATCCACGCCCTGCGAGGAGTGCCATTTGACCGCAGCGTATCAGGACACCGAAACCGCCTGTTATGCCTGCCACGAGGCTGACGACGAACACAAAGCATCGCTGGGAGAGGATTGCGCAGCGTGCCATAACCCCAACGGGTGGGGAATATGGATTTTCGATCATAACCAGCAGACGGAATTCAAACTGGACGGCGGTCACGAAGACCTCGGATGCGGCGATTGCCACCGCACGCCCGTCAAATCCAAGCCGACTCAATCATCGAGCTGCTACGCCTGTCATGCAGAGGATGATGACCACCGTGGTCGTTTCGGCCGCAGCTGTGAACGGTGCCACAACACGACCAGTTTCAGCGAAGTGACGATTCGCCACTGAGGGCAGCGCTATGCAAGTCATCGAAGAAACAACAACTCCGCGCAGCAAGCGGCCAACGACCCCAGGAACTGGAGCGTTCCACCGCACGACAAACACCTTTATAAGCAAGGTGGCACAGGTCCTGCTCCTGCTGTTCCTGGGCCTCAGCACGACCGGCGCCGCGCAACCTTTCGATCACTTCTCGACCGGTTTCCCGCTGACCGGCGCGCACGAAACCGTTGACTGCGAGAGCTGTCATATCGCCGGCATCTTTAAGGGCATACCGACCCGCTGCACCAGCTGCCACACCCGGTCCTCGCTCACCAGCGCAGAGAGCAAGAATCTGGGACACATGACGACTGCGGATACCTGCGACGACTGTCACACCACCACAGCCTGGTCCCAGGTCATCAAAGTCGATCATAACTCGGTTAGAGGGACGTGTATTGCCTGCCACAACGGGACCGTTGCCGGCGGAAAATCACCCAGTCATGTTGCCAGCAGCTCGCAGTGTGAAGACTGCCATGGAACAAATACCTGGACTAATGCCCGATTCGACCATAGTGGACTCAGTGCCGATTGCGCCAGCTGCCACAACGGCACCACGGCCACCGGCAAGAATGCGCAGCACATCCAGACCAACAACCTGTGCGAAGACTGCCACCGCACCACGGCCTGGACTCCGGTGACCCGGGTGGATCACGCCGACGTGATCGGGACCTGCTTCGCCTGCCACAACGGCACCGTTGCCACCGGAAAATCGGCCAACCATATTGCCAGCAATAACACCTGCGACGACTGCCACACCACCAACAGCTGGTCCGGTGCGGCGTTCGACCACAGCAATGTGAGCGGCAACTGCGCCAGCTGCCACAACGGCACCACGGCCACCGGCAAGAATGCGCAGCACATCC
>CBDTYI010000041.1:0-13055 GCA_965364565.1 uncultured Gammaproteobacteria bacterium
CATACACTGCCGCGTCCCCCGGTGTATGACGACGTGATTGGCGAGATCCGTTATGTCCGGGTCGGCAGCGGAGATACGCTGCTGGATATCGCCCGTCGTCATGACCTGGGGCAGGATGAAATCCTGCTGGCAAATCCGGCAGTGGATCGCTGGCTGCCTGATGCCGGGACAGCGATTCTGCTACCGCACCGGTACATCATCCCCAAGGCCAGACGTACAGGACTGATGCTCAATGTACCGGAAATGCGGCTCTACTATTTCCCGAAACCAGAACTGGGGAAGTTGCCCGTGGTGATGACGCATCCGGTCAGTATCGGCAGAATGGAGTGGAGGACGCCGTTAGGGAATACGCAGGTTGTTGCCAAGCAGAGAAATCCGGCCTGGTACCCACCGCGCTCGCTCAGGAAAGAGGCGGCGGCATCAGGTGAGGTGCTGCCGGATGTGGTGGAACCCGGACCCGATAACCCCCTGGGGCGTTACGCCATCCGCCTGGCAGTACCCGGCTACCTGATCCATGGCACAAACAAGCCCTATGGTGTGGGGATGCGCGTCACGCACGGTTGCGTGCGAATGTATCCGGAAGATATCGAAACCCTGTTTGATGTTGTTTCACCTGGAACCCCGGTTCAGATCATCAATCAACCGATCAAGGCGGGTTGGCTGGACGGCACGCTGTATCTGGAAGTGCATCCACCACTTGCAGAAGACGGGGTGGAATACGGAGACATCACGCAGGTAGCCATGGAAGTGATATCGGATGCCATTTCCGAAGAGAATACCAAATACCGGGTGATGCTCCGTGACAGCGCGATCAAGACAGCCATCGAACAGCAGAACGGCATTCCGGTTGCCATTTCGAGGTAGTCGCGCTAACCGATTTCACTGTCGAAACCGAGCGCAGCAGCAGCGGCGACTGAATGCCTGGAGGCAGGCGGTGGCGAACAGCCCGGGCCACGAGCCGCCACCCCCGCCCTGGAGCATGCCGCCCGGGGATCCGATGGCGGGGCCGATGAGCGGGTTCGCGGCGTGGATGCGTCCGCCGGGCGCGGGACGCGGGCGCTCACGGTCAGACCCGGAGAGGGGGGGCACCGCGGGTATAGGCGGTTTCAGATCGCTCGCATGCTCATATTGGACACGGCCCGGCCGAGCGCCCGCGTAACCTGAGCCAGGCGGGCATAGTCGAGCTTTTCGGCACTGTCCTGTGCGCTGTGATAGAAGGGATAACGATAGAACGCCGTATCGGTCACCATGATGGCGCGATAGCCTTCACGCCAGAATGACAGATGATCGCTCCAGGCAACCCCCGGTATGAAGGCGAACGTGGCGACGTGCTGCAGGGGGAACCGGCTGACGGCGCGAAACTCGCTTGCCAGTCGGAGCATGGCCCGGCGGGAGCGAAAGTTGGACACAAACGTGATGAAGTCGCCGCGGTCCGGGTAAAAAAAGCGAAACAGCGGCGGATAGCTTTGCGTGCCCGGCTCATCCCGGTAATAGCCCATGGTCTCCAGGGCCAGCATCAGGCGGATGTCGTCACCGTTACGGTGTGCGGCGCTTGCATAAACCCGACTGCCCTGCCGGTCGGTATGGAAGAATGGCATTTCCTCGTTGACGAAAGCAACCAGCCGCAGGGTTTGACCGAGCTGGACGGCTTGGAATGCACGGGCCAGTTCCAGCAGCACCGCCACGCCACTGCCGTTGTCGTTGGCCCCCGGTGAGCCGCGCACTGTGTCATAGTGTGCGCCCAGCAGGATGATGGCCTCGGGGTAAAGTGTGCCGCCTCGGGTGACTTCCAGATTTGCGCAGCGGATACCGTCAATGGGGTATTCCTGGGTGCGCACCGTATACCCCTGCTGCTGCCAGACGCTGCGAATGTAATCCGCGCTGGCCTGTAAGCGCTGGGGATGATGCACGTTGCGTTCGCCAATGTCCTGAGCAAGGTGATAGACGTGTTGTCGCAGATTGTCCGCCACCACGTCGTTGTTCATGCCGGCTGACTCCTGAACCCGCATGCCGCCGCTGGGCGCGGCGTCCCGTTGCTGTATCCGGGCGTCGCGCCGCTGCCGGTCGGCCCGGTACCGTCAGGCCTGGTCCGGCCAGGGTTGTTCGCTCGCCGGACGCTCGCCCCATTCGTCTCTTGACGCTTCGCCTTCTTCCTCGTCGGCATCGGGCTCGGTCGCCCGCAGCTCCTGCAAGGGTGCGTCCCAGTCATCACCGGTGGTGTCGGTGATCTCGGTCCCCAGGTCGTCGATCTCGCCGACATCAATCGGCCCGCTCCAGTTTTCCGGTTCCTCGATAGGTTCCAGATCGAGTTGATACCAGGTATCGGAGTCGATTTCTTCGAGGTCGCCATCAAAGTGCTGCATTTCGATCAGCCCCTCGTCCTCGTTGAGCGCAACGACGCAGAATTTCTGGCCTTTGTCCAGGTGCTGGTACCAGTTTCCCAGGATGGGATCGGCTTCGGTAGGCATGGCTGTGTCCTCGGCTGCCGGTGCCGGATACGGCGTTTTTCCGGCCGCCTCTATATAGTTTATTTAGCACAGATAGCGGTCGCCGTCAGCGCGCCGAAGCGCTTCGGTCAGGGTCGCGAGTGGCTGTGAGCGGGCCAGCCGACCGGCAGCAGGTAGAACGGCCGCTCGGGAGCCGGCAGACTCAGTAGCTTTGCGACGGCGGCATCGTCGAAGGCGCCGACCACCGCGGCCCCCAGGCCGAGAGAAGCCGCCTGCAGCAACGCGTTCTGGGCCGCGTGGCCGATTTCGATATGTACGTAGCGCTTGCCGCGCTCGCCGTACTTGCGCGTGGTGCGTTCGTATATCGCTGTAATGATCAATACCGCTGCGCTGTCTGCGATCCAGCTCTGGCCCAGCGCCGCCCGCGCAAGTCGATCGCGCCGGTCGTCGGCGTGCAGCATTTCCAGTGCGTGCTGCTGCCCCTGGTAGCGGTATACTCCCGGCTCCAGGCCGGTGACATCACCTGCTGCCAGCAGCAGCTCCAGGGGGTAGAGTGCGCCCGCCGAGGGCGCGGTGCGCAAGCCGGACGGATCATTGCGGCCCTGTGCAGCCCACAGCAGTTGCCCGACCTGCTTCAGCGTGAGGGAACGGCCGCTGTAGGCGCGTACCGAGCGCCGTTGCCGGAGCGCGTCGCTCAGCGAAGCGTGGTCCCGGACTTCGGGTTTTGGCAGTCGCACGGTTGTCATGGCATTACTCCCGCTCATGCTGCAGGCGAGTGCCGCGACCACGCACAGGGCCGCGAACCATCCGCGCTGCGGCGATTGGCGCCTCAAGGCGCTACGCCGCGGGCGCAGGCGGCCAGCTGCTCGTGCCAGGCAGCGAGCAACGCGTCGCGTGCCGGCCCGTCCTCGCGGCTGGCGGCGAGCTGCTCGGAGCTGATTTCGATACGCACTGACTGCCACTGCTCGTTGATGCCGCAGTCGACCCGGATTTCCCAGTTCCGGGCGTGGGGCTCCACCTCAAACAGATACGCTTCCAGGCGCAACTGCTCGAGCAGACTGCGCACAATTTCACGGGCACTGGCGAGTTCCAGGGTGGACAGGGTCATCGAAGGCCTCCTGTAAGGCGCGGCCGCCAGTGCCGCTCGGGACAGTGGCGCTGCGCACAGGGTCTATTCTTAACGTGTAGCACAGGCACAGCGGTCCGCCACCGCGGCAGGCGGGTGCAATGGCGGCGCGGGTCTGGGCATCCGGCGGCCGGGGCTCAATGACAGCGGATTATTTCATCACACCGATTGCGCGCCTTATCTGGGACAGCAAGTACCGCTATCGCGACGGCGTGCGTGTTCACGACGCCGATGTCACGGATACCTGGCGACGCGTTGCCCGGGCGCTGGCCAGTGTGGAGACGCGCGACCAGGCGCGCTGGGAAGCGGCGTTCTACCGCTTGCTCGAAGGGTTCCGGTTTCTGCCCGGGGGACGCATTCTGGCCGGTGCGGGTACCGGCCGCCGCGTGACCCTGTTCAACTGTTTCGTGATGGGCACCATCGAGGATTCCATGGAGGGTATTTTCACGGCACTCAAGGAGGGTGCCCTGACCATGCAGCAGGGCGGGGGCGTCGGCTATGATTTTTCCACGCTGCGTCCCTGCGGCAGCCGCGCCTGGAGCGTGGGCGGCATCGCCTCCGGTCCGGTCTCCTTCATGCGTATCTGGGACAGCGTCTGTGCCACCTTGCTGTCAACCGGAGCCCGTCGCGGCGCCATGATGGCGACCCTGCGCTGTGATCACCCCGACATACTCGCCTTCATCGACGCCAAGCGGGAGCCGCGCGAGCTGCGCCACTTCAATCTTTCGGTACTGGTCACGGATGCGTTCATGGAGGCGGTCAGTCAGGACGCCGACTGGCCCCTGGTGTTCCCGCTGGCGCAGCTGGAGGAGGGTGGCGCGGGCGTCGATGCGACGCTGATCGAGCGCGACTGGCCCGGCCAGCCGGCGGCGGTGCCGTGCCGGGTGGTTGCGGTGCTGCGTGCACGCGAGCTTTGGGAACGGCTGATGCGCGCCAGTTATGACTACGCGGAACCGGGCGTGCTGTTCATCGACCGCATCAATGACAGGAACAATCTCTGGTACCGCGAGCGTATCAGCGCCACCAACCCGTGCGGGGAGATCCCGTTGCCGCCTTACGGGGCCTGCGACCTGGGGTCCCTCAACCTGACCGCATTCGTACAGCAGCCCTTCGCCCCGCAGGCGCGCCTGAACCTGGCCGCACTGCAGGACGCTGCCGGCGTGGCGGTGCGCATGCTGGACAACGTCACGGACGTCTCGCACTTTCCGCTTCAGGCGCAGCGGCGTCAGGCGCTGGAGACGCGCCGCATCGGACTGGGCGTTACCGGGCTTGGCGATGCGCTGATCATGCTCGGGATCCGCTACGGAACGGCGCAGTCCTTCGCTGTCGCCGCCGATGTCATGCGGACCCTGTGTCACGCCGCCTACCGCAGCTCGGTGCAGCTGGCACGTGAGAAGGGCAGCTTCCCGGTGCTGGAAGTCGACAGCTATCTGCAGGGCCCGTTTGCGCAGGCCCTGCCGGAGGACATCCGCACCGGCATCGCGACCGGCGGCCTGCGCAACAGCCACCTGCTGGCCATCGCGCCCACCGGGACCATCAGTCTGCTCGCCGGCAATGTTTCCGGCGGCCTGGAGCCGGTGTTCCAGGCACGCTACCAGCGCCGCATCCGGCAGCTCGACGGCGCTATGCTGGACCACGAGGTGGTCGACTATGCCTGCCAGCAATGGCAAAGTCGGCACGGCAGCAACAGCCTGCCGCCCGCGTTTGTGGATGCGCGTGCTCTGAGTCCCGATACTCATCTGCGCATGCAGGCCGCCATCCAGCGCTACGTGGATAACGCCATTTCCAAGACCATCAACATTCCCGAGCATCTGGAGTTTGCCGCCTACCGGTCCGTATTTGAACAGGCCTATGCTCTGGGTCTGAAGGGATGCACCACGTTTCGTCCCAACCCGGTGACCGGCAGCGTACTGTCACTGCAGACACCGCAGGCGGCACGCACACACTGCTGCGATATCGAGCGCGAAGCGGATTGAGCGCAGTGCGGAGAGCGCGCACGGCGCCGGGACACGCGACAGGGCCGCTGCTATCCTGGCTGCGCCTGTTGGCGCTGCGAGATCGCCTGGTACAAGACACTGCTGGCAACGATTGTCATAATGGCGGTCATGACCAGCGACGTGGAACGCCCGATCAATGCACTGATCTGGGCCGGGATCCCGGCACGGGGCGAACGCACCGACGATGCAGCGGCGGGCCCCCAGCGGCGCCGAGCGGTGACACTGTGCCGTGGTTGCGCGCGGCAGGTAGAGGAACTGGCCGGGCTGACCGGAAGGAGGGAGACCCGATGACGGTGTTGCCGATCGACGCTCAACAACAACGGCAGGTGCTGGCGGCCACCGAGTCCTGCGTGCACAGGGCAGCCGACCTGTATGGACGCGCGTTCGCGCCTATCGAGGTGTATTTCGATCTGCGTGGTACCGCGGCCGGCATGTACCGGGTACGGCGCGGCGCGCGGCACATTCGCTACAATCCCTGGATTTTTGCGCGCTATTTCGATGACAGTCTGGCTGTCACGGTACCGCACGAAGTGGCTCATTATGTCACCGATTGCCTGTACGGTCTGTCACGGGTGCGACCGCACGGCACCGAGTGGCAGGCGGTCATGCGCGCACTCGGTGCCAGTGCGCGGGTCACGGGGCGCTACGATCTGAGCGGTCTGCCGCTGCGCCGCCAGCGGCGTTTCGTTTACCGATGTGGCTGCAGCAGTCACCAGCTGAGCACAGTGCGGCACAACCGCGTGCAGCGGGGAGCGGCCGTGTATCTGTGCCGGCGGTGCCGGCAGGCGATCGTGTATGCCGATTGAGCAAGGTGCGGCGCGGTGATGAACTGGCAGGTCTATATGATCCTGTGCAGCGACGATTCGTTGTACACCGGTATCACCACCGATGTGGCTCGGCGTCTCGAACAGCACGCGGCACTGCGCGGCGCGCGCTATTTCCGCGCCCGCCGCCCGCGCGCAATTGTGTACCTGGAGAGCGGGCACAGCCGCAGTTCGGCCAGCCGGCGGGAGGCGTTGATCAAGCGGCTGAAACGGCCCGAAAAGGAAGATCTGATCGCATCGGTTCGCAACGAACTGCATAGCCCCAGCGGCAACAGGAGAGCCCGGTCCTGAGCGTCACTCCTGCCGCGTGGCTACTGCTGGCTGCAAACGCGGTGCTTTCAGCGCCTTTAACGACGCCTGAGGCCGTGTCCGGACCGCGCCGGTACGGTGCCGCCTAAGCTCCCGGGCATCCAAGGCGCCGCGGGCGGCGAAATTCCGTCGCAGGTGGTTGTTATCGCCACTGCGGATGTGATAGAAGTGGAAAAACAATAATCGCCCAGCCGGCTTATGTTTTTTCCCGTCAGGCGCTGCGTGCCGGAGTCGTGCTGGTGCCGTGTGCCGAACGCCACCCGGACCGGGGAGCTGCCGATGAAACTTCTCTACGTTGCCGCCTGGGTGTTGATTATCGGTTTCCTGGTATGGAGCGGAAACCTGCTGCTGCAGATTCAGTCCCTCGGGGCGCAAACCCGGGAACTGCACCTGTTGAGCCTGCAGCTGGATTCGCTGGCCGGTGCCTGGCGCGATCTCAATCGACCGGGCAACGACGTGCTGGAAAACTATGAGGTGGCCCAGCAGCGCGTTGCGCTGGCGATGTATAAGGACCGCTATGCGGCTGCGCGCGATGACGTGCAGCGTCGCGTCACGGGTGACAGCGTCCTGGCGCCGCTCGTCGCCACAATGGAACCCGCTCGCAACACCCTGGTTGAGCTGGCCGAGAATATTCTCGAGCTGGCCGAGCAGCGTGAGACGCTGCGCGTCGCTCAGGCCCCGGCGGAACTGATTTCCGACAGAGAGACGGCGGCGGCCAGCGCCATGGCGCGTATGGATCAGACGTTCCAGAGCGGCCTGGATGTACTGCTGCAGGCAGGCACGGAGGTCATCACACAGGAACGGGCCCTGGAGGCGCTGCAAGGGGCGAACTTTCGGCGCCTCTACGTCATGCTGCTGGTCATGCTGCTGGTATCGGCGCTGACTCTCGAGTTGATTCGGCACAGCATGCGACAGCGCCAGGCACTGCACGACGGCGCGCTGCGGATCAACACGATTGTGAACAATGTGGTGGATGGCATCGTCACCGTCGACGAGGACGGTGCGATTGAATCGATCAATCAGTCCGCGGAGCGAATGTTCGGCTATGGTGAGAGTGAAGTCCTCGGGCGTGAGTTTGCCGTGCTCCTGGAGGCGCGCTGCCGCAGCACCTACCGGGAGCAGATGTCGAACGGCGGCGCCGGCAAGGTGATTCGCTCTTTCTCCTGCGATGAGTGCGACGGCGGTCTTGGACGGCGTAAGGATGGATCGACATTTCCCATCGAGCTTACGATCACTCAGGTGACCGTGAAGGGACAAGGGCTGTTGATCCACATCGTACGTGATGTCAGCGAGCTTAAGCAGGCTGACCAGAAACAACGCCTGGCGGCGAGTGTATTCGAGAACGCCACGGAAGGTATCCTGGTGACAGACGTGGACGGCACCATTCAGTCGGTGAACCCCGCCTACACGGCCATCACCCAGTACCGGGCCGAGGAGCTGCTCGGTAAGAACCCGCGCCTGTTGAAGTCTGGAACACAGGATCAGGAGTTCTACGAACGGATGTGGGCCTCTATCAGTGGCTCGGGTCACTGGCAGGGCGAGATCTGGAACCGGCGCAAGAACGGCGAACTCTTCCCCCAGTGGCTGACGATCAATGCGATCAGAGACACCCGGGGGCGCACGACGAACTATGTCGGGGTAGTCTGGGACATCTCCGAGCTCAAGGCGACGCAACGCATGAAGGAAGAGTTCATCACCACGGTAAGCCACGAGCTGCGTACACCGCTGACCTCTGTGCTCGGCTCCCTGGGGATGATCATGGAAAACTCCATGCAGCAGCTGCCGGCGCAGGCGCAGCGGCTGGTTGCACTGGCGCACAGCAACAGCAGGCGCCTGGTGCGGCTGATCAGTGACATTCTGGACATAGAAAAGATCGAGGCCGGCAGCATGACGTTCCAGTTTGAGCCGCTGGACCTGAAAGCGCTCGTATGCCGCGTTGTCGACGACAGCAAGGCGCTGGCGGAGCACTCACAGATCACACTCCTGTTTCGCTCCGAGGCCGACCAGGCTTGGGTGAACGGTGATGCCGATCGGCTGATGCAGGCAGTGACCAATCTGCTTGCCAATGCCATCCGGTTTTCCCCTTCGGACCGGCCAGTGGAGGTCGCCGTCACTGGTGATGACGCCATGATCCGGATCGAAGTCACCGATCATGGTCCGGGAATACCCGCAGAGTTTCGCGACCAGGTGTTCAAGAAGTTTGCCCAGGCTGGCGGCGGGCGCACCAGTCAGAAAGCCGGTACCGGGCTGGGTCTCAGCATCGCCAAGGTGATTGTGCAACAGCACGCGGGCTCGATCGATTTCCGCTCAACCCCGGGTGAGCACACGACGTTCTGCATTGATCTGCCGCGGCTGAAGGCGGGTTCGAGCGACTCGCAACCGGAGATCGTCCATGCACCGACCGACCAGCGTCGTGTTGCCAGATCCTGATGCCGCGTTCCGAACGGTGGAGCCGGCCGGTCGGTATCCTGCGCCGGCAGACCGCGGCCGTAGCTTCGGAGGGGCGACATGAAAGTTCTGGTGGTGGAGGACGACCCTGATATCAGGGAATTGCTGACGCTGTATTTTGTGGCCAAGGGGCACACCGTCGAGATCGCCTGTGATGGTCAGGAGGCGCTCGCGCGGCTGCAGACCGTGCAGCCGGACCTGATGCTGCTCGATGTGCTGCTGCCGAAGCTGGACGGCTGGAGTGTCCTCACGGCAGTGCGCGCTCAGAGCGCCATGCCGGTGATCCTTCTCACGTCGCTGGATGACACTGACGACGTCATCAAGGGGCTGTCCCTGGGGGCTGACGATTATCTGCGTAAACCCTTCGAGATACGTGAACTCGAGGCACGGATACAAACCATCATTCGGCGCCTGGAACCGGTTGCCGACCCCTTCGCTGCGGGTCGGCCGGCCATCGAGATCGACGAGCGGGCCAAATCGGTCACCATTCACGGCGAGCCGATCGCGCTGTCACCCAAGGAATATTATCTTCTGGCGCTGTTGGCGCGCGATTTCGGTCGGGTGTTCACCAACGAGGAGATTATTGCCGAATTGTGGGGTAGCGACAGTCGCGCGACCAGCGCCGACGTCAAGCAGTATGTCTATCAACTGCGCAGCAAGATCGAGCTCGATCCCCATGCACCGCAGTGGATTCAAAACGTCAAGGGATTCGGGTACAAGCTGGTCGTATGACGACTGTGCCGGCCTGCAGACCAGCGGAGACCGGCGTTTTTACCTTATCTTGACCCCGATTTGATGGGTTGTTGACGTTGCTTCCATTGGTTGCTGAGCGCCCGGTCCGTAGGCTTCACAACTGAGTTACAGGTTACTACTGCTCCGGGCGACTCACCCGCACCACCTCAAGCGGGGCACAGGTTTCATGCAACAGCGACTTCTTGTGGATAGTTTTGTTATACGTTGGCGCGCAATGCCTCCCCCCCTCGACGCGCTGACGGTCGTGATGCGGCGTCTCAGGACGCCGCTTTTTTTCCTCCTTCCGGGTCCCGGCCGAACGGGTTGCCTACCCTTTGCCGGCGTCGGCGGATCCGGTTTCGCATTGACACGGCCGCGCGTCTCAGCGTGACGCCCTGAAACCATCCCGCCAGCCTTGAGGGCCGCCTCCCCGCGGCCAACGGGCGTGGAGCGGCCGCGGGCGCTGAACCCGCGCGGCTGGTTCGGTGGCGATACCGCAGGCTACCGGTGGCAGCGAGCGCCGGAGTTGCCGAGCCTGGCGGTGTCGCTTACCCGAGACGCCGTGTTCGCGAGTTGTCATAATGCGCCGCATGACAGGCCATTCTGAACCGCCGTATCCGGGCGCTTGTCGCGCTGACCCGCGACGGGCCGTGTGCGGCTGACGCCCGGTAGCGATGGAAGAGAGCATAATCCTGACTATTGCGGGCATCGGCGTTGTCACCATCGCCTGCCAGTGGTTCGCCTGGTGGGTGAAGCTGCCCGCTATCCTGTTCCTGCTGCTGGCCGGTATCGTGGCGGGTCCCGTCACGGGCTGGCTGCGGCCGGATGAGCTGTTCGGAGACCTGCTGTTTCCCTTTGTGTCACTTTCGGTAGCCGTGGTGCTGTTTGAAGGCAGCCTGACGCTCAGGTTCGCCGACATCCGCGGACTCGAACGCGTGGTGCGGCGCATGATGACTTCCGGGCTGCTGGTGACCTGGGCGGTCGGAGCCTGTGCCAGCTACTGGCTGCTCGGTTTCGCCGTGGAACTCGCGGTCCTGTTCGGCGCCTTTATCGTGGTCACCGGTCCAACGGTGATCATTCCCATGCTGCGCACGGTGCGGCCCACTGCCCACCTCTCGAACATCCTGCGCTGGGAAGGGATCGTGATCGACCCTATTGGTGCCCTGCTGGCGGTGCTGGTATTCGAATTCATTATCTCCGGCCAGGGCGGCGAGGCGCTGGGTCATACACTGGTGAGTTTTGCCCGCATTCTCGCCGTCGGGCTGCTGTTCGGCATCGCCAGCGGCCAGCTATTGGGGCTTGCCCTGCGGCACCACTGGGTGCCGCAGTACCTGCACAATGTCGCGGTACTGTCGCTGGTGTTCGCGGTGTTTGCACTGTCCAATGCGGTGGAAGCCGAGGCCGGGCTGCTGGCGGTAACGGTCATGGGCATGTGGCTGGCCAATATGCCCAGGGTTTCGGTGACGCATATTCTCGATTTCAAGGAAAGCCTCTCGCTGATGCTTATCTCGACCCTGTTCGTGGTGCTGGCGGCGCGCATCGATTTCGCCCAGCTGCAGCAGCTGGGCTGGGCGGCGGTGGGCGTGCTGGCGGCCATTCAGTTCGTCGCGCGTCCGCTCAAGATAGCGCTGGCCACGCGCGGCTCCAGCCTGAGCTGGCGTGAACGTCTGCTGCTCGGCTGGATTGCGCCGCGCGGCATCGTCGCCGCGGCGGTGGCGGCATTATTCGCGCTCAAGTTGCAGGCCGCCGGATACAGCCAGGCGGAGCTGCTGGTGCCGCTCACGTTTCTGGTCATCATCGGCACCGTGGTGCTGCAGAGCGCCACCGCCGGCGTCCTGGCGCGAGCGCTCGGCGTCGCGGAACCGGAAGCGAGCGGCTTTCTGATCGTGGGGGCCAACCCGGTGGCGCGGGTTATCGCCGTTGCGTTGCAGAAGCGCGGCTATGCCAGCCTGCTGTGCGATACCACCTGGGCCAATGTCAGCGCGGCGCGCATGCAGGGTCTGTCGGCATTCTACGGCAGCGCGGTTTCGGAATATGCCGACCGGCGCCTGGACCTGGTGGGTCTGGGGCGGCTGCTGGCGCTATCGCCGCAACAGGAGGCCAATGTGCTGGCGGTGCATCGTTACCGGCGCGAGTTCGACGAAAAGCACCTGTACGCGCTGCCCGCCGAAGCCGCGGGTACTGGCAGCAAACAGGCCGCGGCGTTGCCGGCCGGCTACATTGCCTTCGGCGCCGATATCACCTATACGCGCCTGTCCGAAGCACTGGCTGCGGGGGCGGAAATCCGCGAGACTTCGCTGACCGAAAGCTTCGATTCCGACGATTATTATCGCAAGTACTACAAGCGGGCCATTCCCCTGTTTGCCATCGACCCGAAGCGGCAGTTACATGTATTCACCGCCGAAACCCGCATCAAGCCGGGTCCTGATTGGACCCTGGTGAGCCTGGTGGAGCCTGAACGGAAGCGCCGCGAGGAGTCCGCCGGCACACCGGACGGGGCACAGACGGCGTCCGGGCCGGATGCTCCCGCGACCGACAGGTCGGACTCTGCCGACCCAGGACCGACATGAACGCAAATACTCCCGAACAGACGCGCGAGCCCATTCGTATCGGCATCAGCAGTTGCCTGCTCGGACATGAGGTGCGCTACGACAGCGGCCACAAACACAACGCCTACATCACCCAGACCCTGGGACGGTTCTTCGAATTCACGCCGTTTTGCCCCGAGGTCGCGATCGGTTTGGGGGTGCCACGCCCGCCGATCCGCCTGGTGCAGTGCGATGACGGTGTTCACGTGCGCGGAACCAGGGATCCGGAGCAGGACGTAACCGCACAGCTGGTGGCCTACGGCGAGCAGGTGTCGCAACGCCTGGAGACCGTCAGCGGCTACCTGTTCAAGAAGGGTTCGCCCAGCTGCGGTATGGAGCGGGTCAAGATCTATCGGCCGGGCGGCGAGCCGGCCGGTATCGGCGCCGGCATGTTCGCCGCCACGATAATGCGCGAACGCCCCGAACTGCCGGTCGAGGAAGAAGGGCGGCTCATGGACGCGGTGCTGCGGGAGAATTTTGTCGAACGCGTATTTGTCTACCACCGCTGGCAGAGCCTGTGCCGTGGGCGCCCCGGCGCGGGCGAGCTGGTGGACTTTCATACCCGTCACAAGTTTATTGTGCTG
>CBDTYI010000042.1:0-13012 GCA_965364565.1 uncultured Gammaproteobacteria bacterium
CTTCTGAAATTTTCAGATAGGCATAGTGCCTGGGTGTCAGTTTGATGCCTTGCGGGGGCACCAGACTGGTGAAGGGGTGGAGGTCGGGCGGCAGGTGCCGGTGGATCGCCTCCATGACGGCTTCGCTGGCGTGCGGCCCGGTCACAGCGAGCAGCTCGGGGAAGCGTTCCGACACCAGGTTGTCCTTGGCGCCGAGGCATCCGGTGACGATCACCCGTCCGTTTTCGGCCAGCGCTTCCTCGATAGATTCCAGCGATTCTGCCACCGCTTCGTCGATGAACCCGCAGGTATTCACCACGACCAGGTCGGCGTCCCGATACTCGGCGCTGATCTCATAACCCTCCGACCGCAGCCGGGTAAGGATCTGCTCGGAGTCTACCAGCGCCTTGGGGCAGCCCAGGCTGACAAAACCGACGCGGGGCGGCATGCAAACCTCTTGATTTCAGATGTGTTTGGGAAACGCGCGATTATAGCCGTCCATCGGCACGCCGGGTAGCGGAGCAGGTCGTCGCAGTCCGGTGCATCCGATCCGCGACACCCCGAACAGTGTGAAAACTCTACAGATTTCCTGGGTCTTTGCCTGACTTATGCGTTGGGTAATGCGATTAGTTTGTGTGTAGTCGGTAAGTTGGAGCGGTTTGCTGAGAGAAGTTCTAGCTATACGACAAAGTATTGGCTGTCCTGCAAAGGCGGCCAAGTGACCGCCTGGAGCCCCGATTCAGTGGGCTTGTCGTGCATTAGCGACGGTTGAAGAGCCCAAATCAATAGCTTAGCCGTGGTTCGCGGGAGAGCTTCCTCCCTTCTCTGGTCGATGCACGATATTATTCTAAAAAACAATATCTTAGAACACAAAAAAGGAATGGGCACGGATGTTGCTTCAGAGAGTTCTGTCAGCCGCAATGCGGCGAACGAAAAGGGAATGCTTAGTGGCGAAAGAGCGTTGTAGGGATTTCCGGAAGGGATTAATGGGTAGGTCGCCCAGTCCGGATTCGCTATCTCTGCAGCATTCGCCTTCCAACCTCAGTCGGTCGATTCCCGAAGTTAAACGGTTCCAAGGGCTCGCGTGGCTACTGGTGTCGCGTGTCTCAATCCAACAGTAGTGGTGATTCGTGTTATGAAAGGATGTTATCAGGTTTCTCGCAAGATCAGGCTGGCAGTCGCCGTCGCAGGCGTTTCTCTGCTCCTCACCGCTTGTGGTGGCGGCGGCAGCAGCACCAGCACGGGTCTCGCGGATGATCTCGGCACGGGGGCAACGGATGGCGGCACCACTACAGTCGCAGGCCAGCAGGTAGGTTCCGCGAGTCTGAGTTGGCGCGCCCCGGCCGAGCGCGTGGATGGAGAAAGCCTGCCCTTGACGGAAATCGCCGGATATCGGATCTACTATGGCACGCGTTCCGGCCAGTATGACTTCCAGGCGCCGATCGACGATGCCTATACGTCGTCTATTACCATTGACGATCTGCCGGTCGGAACCTACTACTTTGTTATGACGACCGTCGATGTCAACGGTCTCGAGAGCGGCTATTCCCGCGAAGCCGTAAAAGCCGTTCAGTCCTAGAGTCATCCGCGCGTAGCGCGTCCGGCAAAGCGGAAACATCCCGGCATGGACGACGTGCTGTAGCCGCGTATTCATTGCCCATCGCTCAGCGCCCGGCAACGGAGCGCCGATCGTCGCGGCGAAGCCGTGTTACAGGCGTAACGTCCCCATGACTCGTCGGGTTTCAGGCTGTACGGGCACTGGAGCGCGCCTGTCAGGGGCGGCGCTGGTTCACTGAATCACTGCGTTGCAGCGACACAGCTGGGCCTGGATCAGTTTGAGCAGCTCGGCAAGCTTGATGTGCCCCGGGATTTCCTGAATATCGGAAAACCAGATGTCTTCAATCTCTCCACCGTCCTGGTCTCGTTGCTCGGCAACCAGCGGCACGCCGACGAAAACGCCCTGTTGACCATTGTCCAGACACAGTGTGACCAGTTGTAACGGAATCGTCTTCATGCTGCACTCCTGCGATCACAGCGGTGTGATCGATCGCGTTGATATGCGTATAAAAGGCTTGCATAAGCTATGCCAACGGGGGCCGAATTGGTGATCGAGGTGGTTCAGCGGGACATTACCTTGCTCGAGGTGGACGCCATTGTGAATGCGGCTAACACGTCTCTGCTGGGTGGGGGCGGCGTCGATGGCGCAATTCATCGCGCTGCCGGTCCGCGGCTCAAGCAATACTGCCGTCGTCTCGGCGGTTGCCCGACCGGAGAGGCTCGCATTACACCCGGATTTGGTTTGCCGGCGCCTTGGGTTATTCACACCGTTGGCCCGGTGTGGAGAGGAGGGGGCTGCGGCGAGGCGGCCCTGTTGGAAAGCTGTTACCGCAACAGTTTTCGTCTGGCGCTGGAGAAACAGCTGCGCAGTATCGCGTTTCCCGCCATCAGCACCGGCGTGTACGGGTATCCCGCGCCACAGGCTGCGCGCATTGCGGTATCCGTTATGAGACAGCACGAGCCGCGTTTCGAGCGAATTATCGCCTGCTGTTTTTCGGCGGCCGACGCGGACCTGTACCGGAGCACAGCGCGCTGATCAATGCGCTCGCGCGCCACGCGACGGCGACGGCCGGCGCACTGCGCAACGCGGGTTTGCCACCCGAAGGTGTCACAGCTGCTGAAAATAGGCGCTCTCGGCCTCGCTGAGGGGGGGGAGAATGTCGTTGCTGGCTTGTTGCGGCAGTGCCGCAGTGTCTTGTCGCGGCGCCGATTCCTGCGCGGTGCGCACCGCGGGAGGGAGATCCAGAGGCTCGAAACACAGTGCGATTTCGCCATTTACGCTAAGCGGTTGGTAACGGTACAGGCTGAGACCCGGGCAGGCGGCAAGCACCGCGGTTGCGCCGGGCGGGAATGTCCTGGCGACCACCACCAGCCTGGGCGGCTGCTGCCGCTGCTGTAGCGCTTCGTATACCTGGTTGATCCAGGGCAGGGCATGGCACAGCTGCTCCACGCCGCGCAGTCCGTTGAGCAGGGCCGCCTCGCTGTGCTCGGTTTCGAAGCTGACCAGTACCGGCCGCAGTTGTGCGTCGGCCAGCAACATCGGTTGACCGTCCCAGCGCAGTCTGGGTTCAAGGATACTGGCGCCGGTGCCGGCTATCTGGTCGGCGGCATCGAGCAGCAGGCTGCGTAGCTGCTCGCGGTCAGCGATTTCTGCGGTTTCGATTTTTAACTTCATGTGTTGTTCTGCGACCTGGTAGTGGTGAGTGTGCTGTAGAACCCGCTGAACAGCAGGCGCTCGCTGATACGTGTCAAAAAGTGGTGGCCATGGCTGGCTTGCGCGTCCTGACCGGGACCGACCTGCTCCGGCAGGAATCCCAGATTGAGAAGAGGCACATCGAGGTAGCGTAATGTAGCAACCGCCAGTTTACGGAAATAACGCCACGCTGCATGCTGGTCGCGCGGCCCCACCAGCACAATTCCGATCTCCGGCGTGGCGTGTTGCGATAACAGCTTGATGCGCTGGTAGGCGATGCGAATCCCGTCAAGACTCGCCGGTACCGGCAACACCACGTGGTCGATACCCGCCTCCAGCAGCGTGGCGGGGCAGGTAACCGCGAGCAGACAGTATGCGTCGTTCGCTGGGGCGGCGCCGGTTTGCGGTCTTGCCGTGCTGTGCTCGAGCCGGGTTAGTTCGCCGGGGCCGCACAGCGTGCAGGGGTGCCCGCGCTCCGTCAGGATGCGGCTGAGCTCGTCGGTAATCCAGCGCTGTTCGGGTGTATCAAGCAGGAAAGGAATCGCCCGACAGACCTCTGTGCCCTGTGTCGCTGTCCGAGTGTCGTCCCGGAAGCGGGCGCTGATCTCTTCGAGACGACTGGAGGTGGCCGATTTGCGCTGCCATGCGGGGTTGAGCCGACGGACCATCAGTGCTGCACCGGTACCTGGAGCAGTGAATTGATGCTGCCGAGCTCGTTGGGAATTTCAGCAGGGTTGCTGGGGTCGTGTTGCCACTTGCCGTCGATAATCAGCCGGTATTCGTATACTCCGGGTTCTGCTGTGAATATCTTTTGCCAGCGGCCATTGACGTTACGGGTTTCAACGTCACGGTCCGGTATCCACTCGTTGAAGTCGCCGGCCAGCTGCAAGCGGCGGCACTCGATATCGGTAAAGGTTAGCACCACCATGTGTCGTATCGATCTGGCCTTGGCTTGATTCATCGCTGTCTCCTCGCGGGTTCTCGGTTCCGGTCTCGAGCTTGTTGTGCAACCGTATAACGCCCATTCGTGTGCCGGTGTAATTCTGTATGCAGGAATGGCCGATTCTGTTCAGGCAGACCGCGCCCCCTGCTGCGCTGCAAGGGGAAACAATTCACCTTGGCGCGGCAACTGCTCGCGAAGCTGCTCCACCTCGCGGGCCAGTTCCGCGACAGCGAATACCCATTGCTGGCCGGTCAGTGCGTCGAAAGCGCGCTGACCGTGAAAAACCAGCACGACATCGCCCGTGACCACCAGCGACAGTTCCGCCAGCGGCCGGCCGGCGGCAGGCAAAAATCGGGTGAGTGATTGCAGACAATGGCGAATGCGCTGCAGCGACACCCCGGCGTCGAGCAGGCGTCTGGCGGTGCGCAATGCGATAAGGTCTGCAAACGAATAGCGGGCGTGACCGCCGTCGGTGTGGTGTTGCGGGACGACCAACCCGGTTTGCCGCCAGTAGCCCAGCTGGCGCGGGGTCAGGCCGCTGATAGCGGCCGCCTGTTGGCGGCTGTAGGAATCGTGTTTCACGTTCACCCCCTGCCCGGGCGTTTCGTGACTAGCGAGAGTTTCGCAGGCTTTGCTGCAATGTCAAGCGGAAAGCGACAAAAAACGGTTCTCTTGTGCTTTTTGGTCGCAACAAGAACAGGCGGTCGTGCCGCCGAAAGCTAGGTCGGTTGCGCTGCGGAAGCGCGAAGTCGTTGTAGGCGGGCGGCAGCCCGTGCCACCAGGCATCGCGACCGATGACAGTCATCAGTTGACCAGTGGCGGGGAAATCATGTTGAAACGACAACGCCCGGGGCAGCAGCGGTCTCGCGGCCCCGGGCGCGGTCTATTTGGCGGCCTTCCGGGCACCGGTCGGAGTGACAACTCCAGTCTGGCTGGCGAACCAGGCGGCCAGGTTCTCCATGTCCTGCTCGGACAGACCGGCGGCGAATCCGCTCATGATGGCATTGTTGCGTGCGCCGCTCTTGTAATCGATCAGAGCGCGCACCATGTAGTCGGCGTATTGTCCGGCCAGGCGCGGGTACTGCGGATCCGCGCTGTTGCCGTCAGCGCCGTGGCAGGCCTGGCATCTTTCGCTGGCAAGCGCCTGGCCGGCGGCCGCGTCACCGGCCGCGTGCACGCTGGACGCCAGCCCGGCAACGAGGGTAAACAGACAGATGTTGGTCAAACGTTTCATTCTTCGCTCCTCCTGTTTGAACTGGTATTACTCGCCGCTCTGGGCGAAGAAGGCAGCGATATCCTGCATGTCCTGCTCGCTGAGTGCCTGCGCCTGGGCCTGCATGGTCTGATGGGAGCGCTGGCCGTCCTTATAGGCCTGCAATGCCGCGGCCAGGTACTGGGCGTGTTGTCCGCCCAGCTTGGGCACCTTGTAGGTCGGGTAGACGTTGTTATAGCTGGGCACGCCGTGGCAGCCCATGCAGGTGAAAGATTTGATCTTGCCTGCGGCCGGGTCGCCGGCGGCCATCGCGCCTGCCGACAGGGTTGCCGCGCACGCCAGCAGCGTCAGCCTGGGTAGATAAGTTGTCTTCATAGTCCTCGCTCTTGTGGTTGGCTGTAAATCGACGCTACCCGGTGCGGGTATGCGACGCCGTCCGAAACTGCGCTTGTCACGTCTTGTTGACATCGGACGGCCGGATTATAACAAAGCTCACCAGCTAATATAGCTGTAACCCTGTTCCTGCAGCTGCATCAGGTCATCCGCCCCGATGTCCACGATCTCGGCGAAATCCAGCATATCGGACTTGCTCCAGTCGAGTGTCTTCATGGTGTTACCGCAGGCATGAAATGACACTCCGTAGGCCGCCAGGCTGGAAACGCGCTCGCGGACCTGCTCCGGTACCGGTCGTTGGGGATTTTTCGCCAGAATGTGGATGCCCGGGCCGATTGCGGTGACAACCAGGTGTATGTTGTCGCCGTGCTTGCGCAGCATTTCGCCGATCGAGAACAATACGCCCTGCATATAGTCAGGGTCCGCCTTGTTGAACTGGTACACCAGTTTGTGCTCGGGTTCGCCCAGCAGTTCCCGGTCGATGAGCTCGGCTCGGGCGCTGCCGGACAGGGCGGCAATAGTGGCCGCAGTGGCCAACCATTCCAGAAGGCGGCGGCGCTGTGTGTTGGATTTCATAGGCTGCTCCGTAACTGGAGTTCGTGAGATCAGACAATAATCCGCTTCCGGAGCTTCGGGACAGCGGAGCTCTGTCGCCCGTGTACAATACCCCATTTGACGCCCCGGCAGGAACGGGGCTGCCGACTGTCGATATGAGTTCAGCCGCTGGATCCCCTGAATGCGGGCAGCTGGTGCAGCTGCAACAGACGCTTGACGCCTGCCTGCTGCGCGATATTCCCGACCTGCGCAAGCAGCTGCAGAGCCTGCAGCGGCGTTGCCGCGATCAGCAGGCGGTCGGCCGCGGTGTCGAGCGCCTCTCCGCAGGTATCGCCCGCTCCCGGCAGCGAGTCGAGCGGCGCATGGCCGGCGCCCCCACACCGGTGTACCCGCTGGCCCTGCCCGTGGTGGAGCGGCGCGAGTCTATCCTGGCGATCATACGCGACAATCCGGTTGTCATTCTGTGCGGGGAGACCGGTTCCGGCAAGACCACCCAGCTGCCGAAGATCTGCCTCGAGCTCGGGCGTGGAGCGCGCGGAAAGATCGGCCACACCCAGCCGCGCCGAATCGCCGCGCGCAGTCTGGCGGCACGCATCGCCGAGGAGCTCGGCAGCGCGCTGGGTGAGCAGGTCGGATACAAGGTGCGTTTTCAGGATCGTGTCCAGGATAGCAGCTATATCAAGGTGATGACCGACGGCATGCTGCTTGCGGAGGTCCAGTCCGATCCCGACCTGCTCGAGTACGACACACTGATTATCGACGAGGCGCATGAACGCAGCCTGAATATCGATTTTCTGCTCGGGTACCTGCATCGCCTGCTGCCGCGGCGCCCAGACCTGAAGATCATTATCACCTCTGCCACGATTAACCCGGAGCGCTTCTCCGAGCACTTTGGCGCAGCGCCGATCATCGAAGTATCGGGGCGCACCTACCCGGTCGAGATTCGCTACCGGCCCCTGCAGGGTGAGGACGAGGACCAGAAAGACCGGGGCCGTGGCGAGGCCATACTCGACGCCGTCGACGAGCTCGCTGCCGAGGGGCCGGGCGACGTACTGGTGTTTCTACCGGGTGAACGTGCGATACGCGATACGGCGGAATTGTTGCGCAAGCACCATCCACCCGGCACCGAAATCCTGCCGCTGTATGCGCGCCTGTCAACCGCGCAACAGAGCCAGGTGTTCAGGCCGCATCGGGGCAGGCGTATCGTGCTGGCGACCAATGTCGCGGAAACCTCGCTTACCGTTCCCGGTATTCGTTACGTGGTCGACACCGGTCTGGCGCGACTGAGTCGCTACTGCTATCGCACCAAGGTGCAACGGCTGCCGATAGAAGCGGTGTCGCAAGCGTCGGCCAGTCAGCGTGCCGGGCGTTGCGGCCGGGTCGCGGCGGGCGTTTGTATCCGGCTTTATGACGAGGACGACTGGCAGGCCAGGGCCGAGTTTACGGAGCCGGAAATCCAGCGCACCAGTCTCGCAGCGGTGATTCTGCAGATGTCCGCCCTCGGTCTGGGCAGGGTGGAGAAGTTTCCGTTTGTCGATCCGCCCGATGCGCGCCTGATTCGCGACGGTTACAAGCTGCTACACGAGCTGGGTGCGGTGGATGAAGCGCAGCGTTTGACGGCGCTTGGACGCGAGATAGCGCGGCTGTCGCTGGACCCGCGACTGGCCCGCATGGTGCTGGCGGCGCGGGAGGGTCAGTGTCTGACCGAGGTCCTGATTATCGTATCCGCGCTGGAAGTGGTCGACCCGCGTGAGCGACCGCTCGACCAGGCCCAGACGGCTGACGAGAAACACGCACCGTTCAGGGACGACAAGTCCGATTTTCTGACTTACCTGAACCTCTGGAATGCGTTCCAGGAACAGGCACGACAGCTGTCGCAGAACAAGCTGCGCAAATGGTGCCGGGAACACTTTCTGTCGTACCTGCGCATGCGCGAGTGGATCGATGTGCACCGCCAGTTGCTGTCACAGGTGAAGGCGCAGGGGATGTCCTGTAACCAGGCGCAGGCCGACTACCGGTCGGTCCATTGCGCACTGCTGTCAGGGCTGCTCGGCAACCTGGCATTTCAGGTCCAGCCGAATGAATATCTTGGCGCGCGCAATGTGAAATTTTCGCTGTTCCCTGGTTCGTCGCTGGCAAAGCACAAACCCAAATGGCTGGTGGCGGCTGAGCTGGTGGAAACCGGGCGGCGTTACCTGCGCACGGCCGCGGCCATCGAGCCGGGCTGGGTGGAACCGCTGGCCCAGCACCTGGTGCGGCGCAGCTATTCGGAACCGCACTGGGAGAAGAAACGCGCCCAGGTCGTGGCGTTCGAGCGCGTCACGCTCTACGGGCTTGCTCTGGTCAGCAGGCGCCGGGTCAACTTCGGGCCGCTGGACCCGGAGACCTCCCGCGAGCTGTTCATTCGCCACGCGCTGGTCAGAGGCGAATTCAATACCCGTGCCGCCTTTGCAGAACACAACCGACAGCTGTTGGCCGAACTCGAGCAGCTGGAGGCCCGCTCACGGCGACGCGACCTGCTGGTCGATGAACAGGAGCTGTACCGCTTTTTCGACCAACGCCTGCCGGCGCAGGTGTTTGATGGCCCGCACTTCGAACGCTGGTGGAAAGGCATGCGCCGGGACCGGCCGCGCCTGCTGCATCTCGAGCGCGACCAGATCATGTTGCACGCCGCCGAGGGCGTGACCCGGGAACAGTACCCTGACAGCGTGGAGGTGCGCGGCATGACGCTGCCGGTCCGTTACCGCTTCGCCCCGGGGGAGGCCGACGATGGCCTGTGTGTGCAGTTGCCGCTAGCGGCACTCAACCAGCTGCGGGCCAGCGATTTTGACCGGTTGGTTCCCGGGCTGCTGAGAGAGAAGATCACGCTGCTGATCAAATCCCTGCCAAAACAGCTGCGGCGCCATTTCGTACCGGCGCCCGACTACGCAGAGGCCTGTATCGCACCCGTGCAGGACAGCGAAGGTGGCCTGCTCGAAGCGCTCAGCGACCAGCTGCAGCGCATCAGCGGTGTGGCGGTGCCGGCCGATCTGTGGCGCCCGGAGCTGTTGCCGCAGCATCTGTTCGCGTGTTTCGAATTGTATGACGAGCATGCCAAACTGATCGGTTCCGGACGCGACCTGGAGGCCCTGCAGGCCCGCTTCGGTGCCCGTGCGCAGCGGCGTTTTGCCGGCGCCGTCGACGCCGGCTACGAACGCGATAATATCCGGGACTGGGATTTCGGGCCGTTACCCGCTTTCGTCGAGCTGCAGCAGGCCGGTGTGGGGCTGCGCGGTTACCCGGCGCTAGCAGTCAGCGGCGAGCAGATCCAGCTGCGCCTGTTCGACAACCCGCAGCAGGCGCTGGACAGCCATCGGGAGGGGCTGCTGGCCCTGTTCTGCAGCAAAGCCGGGCGCGCGGTGAGGGAGATCAGGCGCGCGGTGCCGGAGCTGCAGAAACAGATGCTGTGGTTCAGCAGCATCGCCAGCGGTGCGGTGCTGCAGGCTGATCTGGAACGGGCAGTGGTGCAGGCCGCATTCCTTTCTGACGAAGCGGAGGTCAGGGACGCGGAATCCTTTCGGCGCAAGCTTGCCAGCGGCACGCCACGCCTGGTGGGCCTGGCCGCAGACATAGGACGCTGGAGCTTCGAAGCGCTGCGCGCCTGGCACAATCTGAACCGCGTGCTGGAGGGCGCGCTTTCTCCGCAAATGATCGCTGCGGTCACGGAGGTACGCGCGCAGGTCGGCGGGCTGATCTATCCCGGCTTTGTCGCGGCGACACCGCTGCGCCGGCTGCCGCATCTGGCCCGCTATATCCATGCCGCGCAACTGCGCCTGGAAAAACTGCCCGGCAATGTCCAGCGCGAGCGAAAGAACGCCGCGCTCGTCGCACGCTACCAGCAACGCTACCAACAGGCTGCTGCGGCACATCGGCAACAGGCCGGGCTCGCAGAATTGCGCTGGATGATCGAGGAGCTGCGCGTGTCACTGTTCGCCCAGGAGCTGGGTACGGCCGAGAAGGTGTCTGCGGAGCGGCTCGATCGCCTGTGGGCGGAGCTGTCCGGCGACTAGCGCAGCGCGGTCGAGTCGTGCTCCAGGGTGACGGTGCCACCGGCAGGCAGCCGGAGTTGTCCCCGGGCTGCCGTGGCGGCAACGTGGCCGGATTGCAGCGGGGCGAGGTGGGTCTCAGTCCTCGAAGCGTTGGAAAATCAGCGTTGCATTGGTGCCGCCGAAGCCGAAACTGTTGGACATCACAGTGCGCAGGCCGGCGTTGTCCCGGCGTTCGCGCTGAATGGGAAAATCCTCGGCAGCGGGGTCGAGCTGCTGAATATTCGCCGATGCGCAGATAAAATCGTTTTCCAGCATCAGCAGCGAGTAGATCGCTTCCTGAACACCGGCAGCCCCCAGCGAGTGGCCCGACAGCGACTTGGTCGAACTCACTGGCGGTATGCTGTCGCCGAACACCTGTTTGACGGCCTCCAGTTCACGCACATCGCCCACCGGGGTGCTGGTGCCGTGGGCATTGATGTAATCGATCGGTGCGTCGACGCTCGCCATGGCCTGCTGCATGCAGCGCACCGCGCCTTCACCGGACGGCTGAACCATGTCATAGCCGTCCGAGGTTGCACCATAGCCAACGACTTCGGCGTAGATCTTCGCGCCCCGCGCTCTGGCATGCTCCAGCTCCTCGAGCACCAGCATGCCTCCGCCACCGGCGATGACGAAGCCATCACGCGTCGCGTCGTAGGCCCGTGAGGCGGTAGTCGGGGAATCATTGTACTTGGAGGACAGCGCGCCCATGGCATCGAACAGCAGGGTAAGGCTCCAGTGCAGTTCTTCTCCGCCGCCGGCGAACACCCGGTCCTGTTTGCCATACTGGATCAGTTCGCAGGCATTGCCGATGCAGTGGGCGCTGGTGGAACAGGCGGAGCTGATGGAGTAGTTCACACCCTTGATTTTGTAGGCCGTGGACAGGCAGGCGGAATTGGTGCTGCCCATGGTGCGGGGTACCATGAACGGACCGACTTTTTTTGCGCCTTTTTCCCGCAGCAAGTCGACGGCCAGCGTGACATTCTGCGTCGAGGTGCCGCCGGAACCGGCGATCAGGCCGGTGCGCGGATTGGAAATTTCCGCTTCGCTCAGGCCGGCATCCTGGATCGCCTCCTGCATCGCGATGTAATTGTATGCAGCGCTGTCGCCCATGAAACGGCGCAGCTTGCGGTCGATCAGGCTGTCCAGGTCGATATCGACAGCCCCATGAACATGGCTGCGAAAGCCGAGTTCCTGGTACTCGGGGCAGAACACAATGCCTGATTTGCCCTGCTGCAGGGATTTCAGGACCTGTTGCTGGTTGATTCCGATACTGGAAGTGATGCCAATTCCGGTAACTACGACGCGCCGCATGCCTTGTTTCCTAGAAGCTCTCAGTGGAAGTAAACAAACCTACCCGCAGGCTCTTGGCGTGGTAGATATCCTTGCCGTCGACCTGCATCAGCCCATCCCCGATACCCATGAACAGTTTGCGCTGGATGACGCGTTTGATATCGACCCGGTAGGTTACCAGTTTGTTCTCCGGGGTAACCTGGCCCGAGTATTTCACTTCCCCGGCGCCCAGTGCCCGGCCGCGTCCCGGACCCCCCAGCCAGCCGAGGTGGAAGCCGATCAGTTGCCACATGGCGTCGAGACCCAGGCAGCCAGGCATAACGGGATCCGACTCGAAATGGCAGCTGAAGAACCAGAGATCGGGTTTGATATCGAGTTCGGCGATAATCACGCCTTTGCCGTGGGCGCCGCCTTCACCGCTGATGTGCGCAATGCGGTCGAACATCAGCATCGGCGGGAGCGGCAGTCTGGCATTGCCGGGACCAAACAGCTCGCCGTGGCCACACTGCAGGAGTTCTTGGTAGGAAAACTGGTTTTGTGCTTGCTGGGTCAAAATGTTTGCCGTTGTCATGTGCTCAGCCATGGGGCCTGTGGCGGATTGCCGAAGGCGCGTATTCTAGCCAATTAGTTCGAATTTTTCATGGTGCAGGGCCAGGAAATTGCGCTTCCCCTGACCTGGATCAAGCCGAACTGGACCGACTCGGGGCTAATCGCGAAAATTGGTGTACTGCAGGGGCAGGTCGATCGCGGCGTCCTTGAGCATGGCAATAACCTTTTGCAGGTCATCCCGGTTCTTGCCGCTGACGCGAACCTTGTCGCCCTGCACGCTGGCCTGAACCTTGAGCCTGGCGTCTCTGACCAGCTTTACGATTTGCTTGGCGATATCCTGCGGGATGCCCTGTTGTACCCGCGAGGTCTGGCGTGCCTGGTTGATGGTGGTTTCCAGCTTGCCTTCCTCGAGCGATCCCAGATCGACACCCCGCTTGGCAAGCTTGAGGTGCAGAATATCCTTTACCTGATCGAGCTGAAATTCGTTGTCCGCCTGGACGGTGAGCTGGTCCTCGGCCTGAATGACCCTGGCGCTGGAGCCCTTGAAGTCATAGCGGTTGCCGATTTCGCGGTTGGCCTGATCAACCGCGTTGCTGACCTCGTGCAGATCGACTTCGGAAACAGTATCGAATGACGGCATGGCGCAGGATTCTCCCGGGCTGCTGACGCACTGCCCCGGCTTTTCCGGGAGCCGGCTTATGGTACTTCAGAAGCAGCCGGCTAATCCACAACGCCGCCGGGGTGCGACAGCGGCGGGCAGGGGAGCCGGC
>CBDTYI010000043.1:0-12881 GCA_965364565.1 uncultured Gammaproteobacteria bacterium
GCGCGGGATCGACGTGCACAACCATCAGCAGCTTGCCGCTGAGGTTATCGAACACCACCACTTCATCCGACACCATCAGGAGAATATCCGGTGTCTGCAGGGGGTCTTCCTTGGTTCCGTCTTTCAGCCGCGCCTCGATATAGCGCACTGCATCATAGCCGAAGTAGCCGACCAGACCGCCACTGAAACGCGGCAGATCCTCGAGATCCGGTACCTTGTAACGCTCCCTGCACTCATCCACCCAGCGCAGGGGATCGGGGTGCTGCACGCTTTCCGCCAACTCGCCGTCCACCCATGTTTCGATCCGCTCGCCGTAGACACGCACGACCTTATGGCAGGGAAGTCCGATAATCGAATAACGCCCCCATTTCTCCCCGCCCTGAACGGATTCGAACAGGTAGGAATAGGCACCGTTGGCCAGTTTCAGGTAGGTACTTAGAGGGGTATCCAGATCAGCCAGCACTTCACGCACAACCGGTATACGGTTATAGCCGGCGTCGGCCAGGTGTTTGAATTGTTCAGGTGTCATGATCCTCACCGCTGAGAGATGTTTGCTGCACGACGGAGCCAGGGGTTAAAACGGTTCAGAACCACCATCGCCCATTGCGTTCGTGCAGGTACATCTCTACGGTGACCGTTACGCCGCTCGCTCGAGCTCGGCGCGCAGATCTGCCAGCGACTCGATAACGACATCCGGCTCGGCAAGGCGAATGTCATCGCCGTGATTGTACCCGTAGGGTACGCAGGCAATCATGAACCCGGCCGCCCGCGCGGCCTTCACGTCGCTGATGGAGTCACCCACCATCAGCGACTGCTGCGGCGCCACTCCGAAAAATTCGGCCGCGTGCAGCAACGGTGCGGGATGCGGTTTCTTGTGCGCCAGGGTATCGCCGCTTACCACGATGCCGAAGTCATTGTACACGCCCAGATCCTTCAGCAGCGGCACCGTGAAGCGCTCTGCCTTGTTGGTCACGCACCCAAGGCGATAACCGGCGGCGGTAAGGTAGTCCAGCCCTTCGCGTACGCCCGGATAAAGGTGCGAGCGCTTCGACGTGTTGTCCGCATAGAGTTCGAGGAAGACCGGGTAGGCGGCCTCGAAAGCGGCCTTGTCGGGCGTACCGTCAAGCTCCCCCGTGAGGGCGCGTTCCACCAGTCGCTCGACACCATTACCAACCCAGTTACGCACCCGTGCTTCGCCCCAGGGATCACGCCCCAGCCGCCGCATCATTTCATCGACGCAGAAGGTGAGGTCCGGCACGCTGTCCACCAGCGTACCGTCCACGTCAATGAGGATCATGCCTGGTTCACTGATAGCGGTCATTGGATCAGTGTTTCACTTTTGCCAGCTCAGCCCGCATCGCATTGATTACGCTGTCATAGGTATTCGGGTCGCTGTCCTTGGCGGCACCGAAAATGGCGGAACCCGCCACAAAGGTGTCCGCACCGGCAGCCGCGACTTCGCCAATATTGTCGACCTTGACACCGCCATCGATTTCCAGCCGCACCGGACGGCCGCTGGCGTCGATGATTTTGCGCGCCTCGCGCAGCTTGTCCAGAACATAAGCAATGAAGCTCTGTCCGCCAAAACCCGGATTCACGGACATCAGTAACACCATGTCGACCTTGTCGATGACCCATTTCAAGGCGTCCAAGGGAGTGGCGGGGTTGAACACCAGCCCCGATTTGCAACCGTTGTCACGTATCAGCTGCAGGGTGCGGTCGATATGCTCACTGGCTTCAGGGTGAAAAGTGATATAGCTGGCGCCCGCCTTGGCGAATTCCGGCACCAGCGCATCGACCGGTTTTACCATCAGATGCACGTCGATCTCGGCCGTGACACCGTGTTTGCGCAGCGCATCGCAAACCAGCGGACCAATGGTGAGGTTTGGGACATAATGGTTGTCCATTACGTCAAAGTGGACGATGTCGGCCCCGGCTTCGAGAACCTGGTCCACTTCTTCGCCCAGACGAGCGAAATCCGCCGACAGAATGGAAGGTGCAATCTTGTAATCTGGCATAATCCAGGCCTCGTAAGGTGAAATTCGCTGGCAAATCAGAAGCGCGCACTTTAACCGATCAGTGAAAACATTGCAGCCTGCTGGGCGGCAGACCGGCTGCAGGCGCCTCTATTCTGCGGAGGATAATATGGCAAGAATTAGCAACTTATTGTATTTTTTATGCTTTGCGTTCGGCTGCCAGATCGCGCCAGGGTACGCGTCCGATCTGGAGAAAGAGAAACGCTGGTCTCAGCAGATAGTCGACGCACTGCTGGTAGGCGAGGCCGTTCAGCTGGATGCCGATGGCACCGCCTTTCTCGGCATCTATACCGAGGCCAGCGAAGGTGCCGGCGACCGCGCGGTCATTCTGCTACACGGTATCGGTGTTCACCCCGACTGGCCGGAGATCATCAACCCGCTGCGCAGCGAGCTGCCCGAACACGGCTGGTCGTCGCTGTCAATTCAGATGCCCATTCTTGCCAATGACGCAGCGCTGGCCGACTATGCGCCGTTATTCGACGAAGTCGGGGGTCGTGTCGAAGCTGCCAAGGCGTTCCTTCGCGAGCGCGGCAACCGCACCATTGTATTGATCGGGCACAGCCTGGGCGCCTCCATGGGCGCCACGTATCTTGCGGCTACGGGTGAGCACGGCCTCGATGGGCTGGTGGCGATCGGCATGAGCGTGATCGAGCTGGACGACCGAATGAACAGTGCTCTGGCAGTGGAAAAAATTTCTGTCCCGGTGCTGGACCTCTACGGCAGCCGCGACCTGGCCGACGTATTGAACACCGCGAAAGCCCGCGCCGCTGCCGCCCGCAAGAGTGGCAATGCGGACTATCGCCAGACCGAAGTCGAAGGCGCCGACCATTTTTTTATCGGCGTGGAGGACGACCTGACGCGGCGTGTCTACGGATGGCTTAAAACGCACTTTGACAACAGGCGCGAGGAATAAACATGACATCGGCCGCCTTGGCAATCGCCCTGCATGCGCTCTCAGCCGCCGTGTGGGTCGGGGGTATGTTTTTCGCGTACCAGGTGCTGCGACCGGTTGCGGCCGCACATCTTGAGCCCCCCCAGCGCCTGCGACTCTGGTCCGGTGTTTTTTCCCGTTTCTTTCCCTGGGTGTGGGTTTTCATCATTGCGCTACCCGCGAGCGGATACTGGGTGTTGTTCACTGTGTTCGGCGGGATGGGCGGCGCCGGCTGGCACATTCATGTCATGCAGGGACTGGGCTGGCTGATGATACTTCTGTACCTGCATCTTTATTTCGCGCCGTTTCGACGCCTCAAGGAGGCAGTGGTAACCGAAGACTGGGCGCAGGCGGCAAACCAGCTGAACCAGATCCGGCGCTTTGTCGGGATTAACCTGAGCCTGGGGCTCATCGTTTTTGCCGTCGCGGCGGGCGGGCGTTACCTGTAATCAAGCCCGGGATTCTTTTACCAGTTCATAAGCTTGCTTGATTTCCTGGGTTTTTTCGGTGGCCAGCCGAAGCATTTCTTCGGGCAGTCCCTTGGCGACAAGTTTGTCGGGGTGGTGCTGATTCATCAGGCGGCGGTAGGCCTTCTTGAGCTCGGCATCGCTGACCGTCTCGGCCACACCGAGAATTTCGTAGGCCTCCCGCAGCGCTGCGCGAGGCGTTGGCGGCTCCGCCTCGCCGAAACCTCCGCCACCAAAATGGCGCGCATTGCGCACCAGCGCTTCAATATGCTGAAACTCGGAAACGGAAAAACCCAGCTGCTGGCGCACCTGTTCCAGGACCGCCTGTTCGCCCGGGTGCAGCTTTCCGTCGGCGTAGCCCGCGTGCATCAAGATCTCGACAAACATCTGCATCAGATTGCGGCGCCGGTGACATTCGGCGCGAAACTGGACCAGAACGTCATGCAGAGCGAATTCCTGCTGTTTGCCCTGATTGAACAGATGAATCGCCGCCTGGCGCATCTGCTGATTGAGGTTCATACGCTGCATTACGCTGCGCGCCAGCTGTATTTCGTCCTCGGACACGCGGCCATCCGCCTTGGCAAGATGGCCCATGACAGAGAACAGGGCGGTGAAAAATGCCGTCTGAACCCGCTCCTGCGCGCCGGGCTCGAACTGCCCACCGAGACGGCCGCTCAAACCCTTGTCGAAATTGTGGCCCAGCGCGGCACCGATTAACGCACCCAGCGGACCGGCCAGCAGGTAGCCGAAGGTGCCCCCCAGTAACTTGCCCCACCAGCTCAAGGCAGCTCCCCCAGACTATCGATGCTGCGCAGGTAATGATCGATTGCCTGGGTGATGCAGTTGCAGAGGTCCTGTGCAGGAACCGCATCACTGCCCAAGGCTTCCGGAAAAACCAGCAGTTCAACCCCTCGGTCGCGGGCAGCGGCCTGATCCAGCTGGGCGGCGGCGTCACCGACCGCTATCAGCAACCGCAGCCGCGGCAGTTTCTCCATTATGGCGCGGTCGACGCGTCTGTCGGACCACAGCAACACGACTATCTCCGCCCTCCAGCAGCGATCCGCCGGCAGAGAGCAATACTGCTCCCAACCGTACTTCGTCACCTCCAGCGGCGGAAATTCCGTGCCTGATGGAAGCTGCGCGCTGCCCACCGCGGCGATCTTCACGGCCATCATCCAGTCCTCGAAACCGATACACTCGGCCCTCTTGAAAAATCCGCTTTATGCACCTATAAGTCAGTCAAGGTCAATGCGCGGCCAGCAGGTTTTCACGCGCAACAACAGAGACCGTTTGGTTGGCAAGTATCAGCAGTTTATTCATGGAGGTAAACCCGCTATGCCGATTGAGCCTGCTCCGAGGATTGGTGACTGGTACCAGAACAGTTCCGGGGAATCATTCGAAATCGTCGCTCAGGATGAAGAGGATGAGACACTGGAGCTACAGTACTACGATGGAACTCTGGAGGAACTGGATCGCGAAACCTGGGAATCCATGCGGCCGCAACCTATTGAACCTCCTGAAGACTGGAATGGCTCCATGGATCTCGCCCGGGAAGATCTTCAGGACTTCGAGAGCGGGCCAGAAACCGACGACTGGTTATCCGAGCTCGATCGCCTGGATCGAAGCCAGAGCTGATTTTCCGGCGCTGTTGCATGTAGCAGCATGCGCCGGACTGATGGCTGGACACCGGGTAAGACGCAACCGGCCCGTCACTCGCGCGGCTGCTTGGGCCGCGGCCGGTAGGCCCCATTATCGCCCCGGCGACAAATTCACGGCACCATTGTGGCGCGCAGGTGTACGACAGCATATCGTCGCCTGACGCCGATCAGCCTGCTAAACCTCTAACTCGCATCTAAAAACCACTCCGACGGCGTACATCGGGCCGACCACGAAAGCCGACGGCACACAACTTGCGTAACATGCTATCAGGAGCCTGGATTTAATCTTCAGGAGCCAGAGCCGATAGTCTTTGTGAATGCTGGGTTGCCAGCTTCGACCACCCAAGGAGGTGACCCGTGAGATATATCGTGAATATGGCCAGCGGCGAGCCATACCCGGATGACGTTCTGGATCACCAACAAAGACAGGTGGCACAGCAACCTCACACAGCACTCCTGCCGGACAACGAATACACCGAGTTATACCTGCAACCGGTGTCTCCGCAGCTGACGCACGCGGAGCGTGACACCGCGGCTGGCCACCATATCCGCGCATTGTTACAGTCGCTGGAAGACTGATTGCCCAACTCGACGCGGACCGGCTGACACGAATGACCGGTCCCGCATGCGACCCACCACTTAGCCCGGTCGAGCAACAGCTCGACTCCCAGGCGCCAAAGCGCCGGGGCCCCCGACTCCAGCGCAACGACCGATCAAGGCCGGGATATTAAGCCTGCTGTCGCAGTGATGTCGGCGCACCACGGCCATGAAATCTCTGCCGCTCAGCGTTATGCCCATTCCGAACATCACTACGCCCAGCAGCGGAACAATCGCGGCCTCGGCGACAGCAAAGGATCCCGGCCAGCGATACGCCAGCCCGGAAGCCTTTAACGCCCAGAACGGAAACCAGCGCTGTAGTCCCACGGCGCTCATCAGCTGACCTTGCGATGTGTCAGCGCAAACCGCCGGTCATGCGGCAGCGCTAATGCCCGCGAGTCGGGGGCTGCCGACCTCTGATTCGTCGACGCGGGAAACGTAACACCCTCACTCGTCACTCGAACGGCCCGGAATGGAGAATTGCGCATATACAGCCCCGTTTTCCACCACCGTCGGAACCGCTGACAGGCGCTTGCCAGTGCAGGGACCCGCAATACAGAGACCGTCCTCAATGCGAAACCTTGCGTCGTGTGTCGCGCACTGAATCTGACTGCCGTCGAGACTCAGGAACTGATGGGGCACCCAGTCAAGCGGGGCACCGGTATGGGGACAGCTGTTGTAATAGGCGCAAACACAAGTGTTGTCCCGCACCACGAAAATATCCTGCACGCCGGCGGGCGTCTCGACTGCAAAACCGCGACTGGCGTGGCGGGGCAGTTCCCGCAAGGCACACAGGAACACACGAAACTCAGCCATCACCAGCCGCCCCGATGCTCCGACCCAAGCCATGAAGACCAACTTGACCGCATTTGGCGCCCGCCAGTCGACAGGCGTACTCGAGGGCAGCCGCCAGCGAGTCACCGCGCAGCGTAGCGTCTATCATCGCGGCGTTGAAAGTATCACCCGCACCGACGGTATCGACCAGTTCTGGCGGCGGATAGGCGCTACTGAACAGCAACTCGCCGCTGCGGTTCAGACCGACAGCGCCCCGCTCCGACAGCGTACACACCAAATCGGTGTGCGGGACGCGGTTGCTGATGGTTTGCAGCATGACTTCGGGCGAAGCACCGCAATGATCGGCAAATGACTGCGCAAACAACACCAGATTGGCATAAGGAAACAAGGCCTCAATGCCCTCACGAGGCTTCTCCACTTCCAGAGAAACCGGCATGCCAGGGAACCGGCGCCGCAAGTGTTCCATCATATGCAGCGTCTCAGCGACATTACGGCCTTCAAAATGAACCCAGTCAAGGGTCTCCAGCGGTATCTGCAGAAACGACCCGGTATCGTATTCCGGTAAGTCACGGTGATGAACAATGGTGCGCGACCCCGTGGCCCGGCTGCAGGTGATGTAGGAAATCGGAATCTTGCCCTGCGTCAGACGCTTGCAGTAGCGAGTCCCTATGGCATATCGATCGAGGTCGGCACGCACAATCTCCGCGTCGGGCTCATCAACCCAGACCCCCGCCCACTCACAGACATGACCCAGCTGACTCAACACCACCAGCGTGTTGGTGGCATTGCCGCCACGTCGGACCGAGTGCGACAGCGCACGTACTTCGTCATCCTCGCCGGGATAGCTTGCCACCACGTTGATCACATCAACGGTAGCGATACCGACTGCAAGAACAGTTGCCATGAACCGGCAGATTAGGCACTGCCGGGAGACATTTCAAATCCGCCGATGGGACTGCTCCAGGCGCTTAGAATCTGTCTCAAAGTCCCGCGCGGGCCGCGGTGCTGTCCGAAATACCGTCCTGCAAGGCCGCAGCACGCCACACCGTGGGGCAACGTCGCCACGGTCGCGGCGGTGAGTCATGAGACAGGTTCTAGTACTCGCGCGCCACCCGGAAGCCCAGATCGTCGAGTCTCATATCTGGTTCTCCCTGATCGCGCGTCGTTACCCGCAGTTCTGTCGAGGGGCTGGAATAACTGCCGCCACGGATTACGCGCTGCTTGCACTGCGATGCATCCACGGCACTGCCATCGACCGGCGCCCCCTCGTAGGTCGACGCATAACAATCCTTCACCCATTCCCTGACGTTGCCGGATAGATCGTGCAGACCAAACGGGCTCGCCGGAAAGCTCCCCACCGGGGCCGTTTCGCGCCCTCCCCATTTGGTTCCGCAATCAAAGCAGTTGGCCCGCGCGGTGCCGACTTTGTTGCCCCACCAGTAGCGTGTTATGGTGTTGGCTCGCGCCGCGAACTCCCACTCGGCTTCGGTGGGCAGACGGTAACGGTGTCCGGTCTGCGCCGACAGCCACTCTGCATACGCAACCGCGTCTCTCCAGCTCACGTTGGTGACGGGACGCGACCCGCGTCCGTTCCCGTTACTGCGCGGGCGCGCCCGACCTGTTTCCGCCGCAAAGCGGTCATACTGTTCAAACGTCACTTCGTATTTGCTCAACGCAAAGCGCTTCAGACTCACATCCCGGCGCGGCCGCTCATCGAAGTTGGGCGACGCAGAACCACTGCCCATCTGGAAGCTGTCGGAGTGAAGCTCGACCATACTCGGCCCGCTACCGCCGGCACGCAACCGATCCCTGAACTCGGCCCCCGGCTGCTGCGCAGGCTCCGGCTGTGGCGGCGCAGCCGTGTGAGGGGGCACGTCCGGTGCGGCGAGTTTGTCTTCGGCCGGCGCTTGTGGCGCCGACTCGCCGGCAGCATCGTTGACAGCAGGGTCATTCGGCTCGGGCCGGAGGCTGGCCAGATCCGGCACGCCCCGGATAAAGTCGGGCATCCTGCCGGCCGGTGTCTCCGCCTCGACCTTTTCTTCTGGCGCAGCAGCGCCGTCCGGCGCGGCCTGAACTTCCACGGCCGGCGCCTCCGTATCGGCAACAGCCGGGCGCGGAGGAATCTCCCCCAAGGACACAGGTCGCTCGAACCACCACAGCAGCCCCCCCGCCAACGCTGCAATGACCACCGCGGCCGCAGCCAGCGCCTTGGTGACGCTGGGCTTGCGGGTGTCGGAATCGTCCCCCACAGAACCAGAAGCGTATTCTTCGTCGAGCAGTACTGTGGCAGCGGGTTCCGGGTTCGCAGCTGCTTGCAGCTCCTGAAAGTCGCTATGCAGCATGCTGCTTGCATCAGGGTCTTGCGAATCCAGCGATGGTATCTGCACGGGCTCCGCTTGGGCAGCGGCGTCCGAATGCAAACCGTTCAACTCACCGCGAAGGCGCTCGATTTCCTGCTGAACCTCCCGCAGTTGTTGCTCCGCCTCGCCACGCTCACGCACCGCCAGATCGGCGCGGCTTCGGGCCTGCTCAAGCTGTTGGGTAAGCGTCTCCTCGCCGGCGCTTTCGGGCGCCATGGTCACCAGACCACGGGTCACCTCTGCGTCGGCGCGCAACTGATCGGCTTCCTGCCGCAAGACCTGCTCCGCATCCCGCGCCGCGTCGCGTTCGCGCTCGACCCGCTGCAACTGCTCACCCAAGTCATCCACGAGCCGTTGCGTCTGTTCGTGTTCGCCGAGGCGCGCTTGTGCTGCCTCCAGGGCAGCGCGCAATTCCACGGATTCCTGAGCGAGCAACGAGAGCTGAGCCTGATGCTCATCGCGCTCCCGAAGCGTCTTCTTCAGATCCAGCTGTAGCGCATGCTGCAGCTCCTGCTCGGCGTTGAGGCGGATTGTCATCTCTTCGTTGGCCGCCTGGGTCGCCTCCACAAGTTGCTGTTCGGCCTGACGGGCACTGTCCTGCGCCTGCGCGAGCTGGCTGGTCAGCTTTTCGACCTGGGACTGCACGTCCTCGAGTTGGGCGCTGCGCTCGCCGAGCTTGAGCTCCAGCTCTTCGCGATCAGTCATACCCTGCTTGAGCTGTTTCTGCAGCGCTTCCAGTTCCGCTGCAAGCCCCGCATTGGAATCGCCCGCCGTCTGTTTGAGCTCTTTGCGCAAACGGTGGACTTCGGCCTCGTGGTCCTGGCGCTCGCGTTCGAGTTTGCGCTCGGCCTTGCGCAGCGACTCCATGAGGCGTTTCTGATCGCGCTTTATGTTCTCACGTTCGTCCTGTGCGCGCCCCAGTGCATCGCGCACGCTGGCAATGTCGGACTTATGATCTTTGGCCTCTTCGGCCAGGCGTTTTTCCAGTTCGGCGGCGCGCTGTTCGGATTCGGTATGCTTTTGCTGCAGGATTTCTAGCTCGTGCTTCAAAGTTTCAGCGTGTTCCACCGCCTGCTTGAGCTCCTGCTGGGCGCCCTGCTCGGCCTCCTGCAGCCGCGTCTCCAGACCCTGCTCGCGCTCCTGTGCCTCGCTCAGCGCCTGCTCGGCCGCACTGAGCTTGTGCTCCAGTTCATCGCGCTGCGACTGCCCGTCCTGCAGCTGCGACTCCAGCTCGGACTGTAGTTCCGCGATGCGCTGATTCAGCACCTCCTGGGCACCGGATGCATCATTGCGGGCGGCTTCAACCGCCGCCTCCGAGCGCTGCTCGGCCTCCTGCAGCCGCGTCTCCAGACCCTGCTCGCGCTCCTGCGCCTCGCTCAGTGCCTGCTCGGCCGCACTGAGCTTGTGCTCCAGTTCGGCCAGTCGCTGTTCCAACATGCGACCCTGATCTTTTTCGGTTTCAAGCTCCCTGCCGCGCAACTCAAGTTCCCGCGTGAGCGCTTCGGTCTGGCTGTTGATCTCGCCTTGTTGACCGGCAAGCTGTTCGCGCAGATCGACCAGTTCGCCGCGAGCCCTTTCGAGCTCGGCAACCACGGAGTCCCGCTCACCGGCAAGGGCGCCTGCCCGCTGCCCGAGCTGCTTGTAGTCGTCACGAACCTGAACCAATTCCTGTTCCAGCAAACGGATCTGCTTTTCGTGCTCACGCTGCTCCCGCTCCAGACGCGCGCTGAGCTGCGCCGATTCGGTCTTCTCGGACTCACCGGCCGCCTGATACTGACTCAGTTGCTGCTCAAACTCGGCACGCTCCCTGAGGGCCCGCTGCAAATCTTTTTCCAGTGTATCGATCTGCTCTATGACCCGGCCGGAAATCGCCTCTTCTTCAGCGCGCCGGGCTTCCGCTTCCTGCAAGCGGTTCTGCAGATCTTCGAGCTGCTTCTGGGCTCGCTCCAGCTGCTTTCGCGGCGCTGCCCCGCCCGGATCGGAGACCACGTCCGGCGCATGGGAGGGTGCTCCCTGATCGCGGCTCGCCCCGGGCGCGTCGCCCCTGACGTCGGCTCCGAAAGGAATGATTTCAGCGTCCTGCCCTTGCTCTGCAGCCCGGGCACCCGCGCCGCTACTGACCGAAGCATGGTCGGGAACATCCATCAGCCCGTTCTTCAAGGTGTACACACTGAGACCGCGCTGACGGAGCAGGAACGCCCCTGTTGCGCTGCGCCTGCCGGTATCACAGCACACTACATAGGACACATCGCTGTCCAGTTCAGCAGACTGGTCGCGCAGCGCCGAAAGCGGTACATTGATACTTCCTTCGATCGACTGGTTCTCGAACTCCCCGGGTAGCCGCACGTCCAACCATCGAGCACCCTGGGATACCAGCTCCTGCGCCTCATCGAACTCAACTTCGTGCATCATCGGGACACAGAGCAGCTGTTTGAAGTCATCCTTGGAGAGTCGCATGAGGGTCCCGTCGGTGAGCATGGTCACCGAGGCGTTTCGACTGGCATCCGAAACCAGTGCCTCCTCACCGAAGCAGGCGCCTTCACCGAGCTCCGCAAGCAAAACCTCTTTGCTGCGCGGTGAGGCTTTTCGGCTGACCGCCAGGCGCCCGGTCTTGACGATGTAGAAATAGTCCCCTTCGTCCCCCTGCCGGACCACCGCGTCGCCGGCGCTGAGAGTGACCTCTTCCAGGCGCATCAGGAGTTGATGGATATTGGATGGCGGCAGCTGCAGGAAAGCCTCGGACTGGAGCATACGGGTCATCCAGTCGTCATTTTGCTCTGCGTCGATTTCTACCACGTCATAGCCGGACGATTCATCCCATGTCAGCAGCACGTCGAGCAGGCTCGAGTCGATGCGCGCCACGGTCACGCTGCCAGCGGCACGGACAGAGAGATTGCGCGGCTGCTTGTGGGCAAGCGGGTGCCGTGCGGCCTCGGATCCGGCGTCCACCGTAGCGAGGACTTCGCGACCGTTCTCGATCAGCTCGACCTTGCCTTCGATCAGGTACACGGACTTGTAGTCACGGTCGCCCTTTCTGAACACATAGCGCCCGGACCGGATTTCCTCGATAACCGCCTTTCTGGAGATTTCTTCTAGATGTGTCGCCGAGAGCGCGTTAAGCGGAACAAGATTTTGTAACGCTTTCTTTTCCAGTAATTTTTTAGCCGCTCCCATGTTTCGCCAATCCATCCAAATCGTCGCTCTGCCGGTGCTCAGAAACCGCCCGCCAAGGGGCGCCGGCGGCTTCCCACCGCACCCCCGTCCTATCGGCCATTGGTGACAAAATCTTAGGCGCCCGCTTCCGAGCCGACGTGTGAAATCTTTCACGTTACCAGTCCATTGCAGCACTCCAGCAGGCTGGTACTATGGAGCCACCAGACACACCTGGCAGGAACAATGACGCAGTCAGGATTCGCCACCCCCGAAGAAGCCGAACAGGCATTTTATCGAGCGTTCCAGAACGCGGATCTGAAACTCATGACCGAGGTCTGGGCGGAGCGCGATTTTGTCGAGTGCATCCATCCCATGGCCGATCGTGTATGCGGACATGCCGGGGTGCTGGACAGCTGGGGGCGGATCTTCGCCGGCGGGCTGCGCGTTCAGCTGCAACTCTCGGATGTGCATCGCACCCATGATGCGCTGCTGGCCATTCACGTTGTGTACGAACACCTGCGTGTACCAGGGCAGGCGTCGGACTACCCGCCGGTAATCGCCACCAATGTCTATCAGCTGCTGGAAACCGGCTGGTTCATGATCCTGCATCACGCCTCCCCGTCGACTGCAACAGACCTCGACGATCACACCGAAGTCGTAACCGAAGCGCTGTCAGGAAGACGGCTGCATTAGAGTCCGGCACAGGTTTGGAACTGTATTTTTCGGTTCGGCGCGAAGCCTACGCGCGTTTGATGCTTAAAATACAGGCTAAAATGTCACAAAAAGGTTTCACTTATTTTATTTTATGCTATCTTTGCGCCGTTACGATCCCAGCCAACAACTGAAAGGAGCACATTGAATGGCCGTAAAGAAAAAGACTGCCG
>CBDTYI010000044.1:0-12854 GCA_965364565.1 uncultured Gammaproteobacteria bacterium
CTGCAATAGCGATCACCGCCGCACGTTATTCGATCACCCGCGTTGCAGCCTTTGAGTACGCGCTTTCCATACCCGAGGTGTCGCGGGCGGTAACAGCGAAGTAGTAAGTACCCCGCGGCAGGTCTGCGACCGTGACCGAGGTCGTGTAGGCGTCATCGATCGAGATACTGCTCGAGTAGTTCCCCGGGGCAACGCCGTAGTACAGGACATAGCCTGCTATTTCGGCAAACGAGAGCGGGGTGCCATTGCTTCGTGTCGCCGGGGGCTTCCAGCTCAGCACGGCAGATCCTGTCACCAAAACTGGTTCGCTGACTGTGGTACCGGAAACTGGCTGGGACGAATCCGTACCACCGGTTGCGCCGCTCCCGTCAGCGCCGCTGTCGGACACAGTGGCCGCGCTTTCTGGCTGTGCACCTGCGGCGAAATTCCGGTCGATTTCCGAACCGCCAAGCACCCGGTTGTAGATCGCCACCCGATGCAGGGTGCCCAGCCACGGCCGGTCTCCGTTCAGTTCATTGGCCAGCCCGAAACGATACGCGCTGTCCCAGTTGCTGAGTTCCCCGGATACCGTCCTGCTGACCTGTTTGACCCCGTTCACATAGATCGCGGCGCTGCCGTTGCTATCGCGGGTATATACCACGTGCGTCAGCCCGGTGTTCAGGGTGCCCGATGGTGTCGTGACTGACGGCTTGCTGCCGTTATCGTTGTTGCGGGTGGTGCGCAGTCGAACATCGTAAGCCGTGCTCTCCTGTCCCAATGTGAAGTTGCGCTCTTTCGTGTTCGACGACAGGGTGACAACGCGGGCCGGCCCGCCCTGGCCGGTGCTGGTTGGCTGGATCCACGCCTCGATCGTCATTGCGTTGCTGGCTTTGATAGCCTCGCTGAGCTTGGTCGCCGCACCGCTGCTGGCGATGCGCGTTGGCTTGAGCACCTGCAGGCCACCGCCCGGCAGCCAGCGGGTGCTTGCGGTGTCCGCAATGCGCAGGTCCAGCGGTGCCCCGACGCCGCTCAGGTCACGCACCACGGCGCCGCTGCCGGTGGTGAACTCATACAGCGCCAGCAGACCGGCCGGCGAGGCTGACCCAGGATCGCTGGTTGCGGTACCGGAAGTGGTCGTGCTTTCGGGCCGTGCACCCGCTGCGAAATTCCGGTCGATTTCCGAACTGCCAAGCACCCGGTTGTAGATCGCCACCCGATGCAGGGTGCCCAGCCACGGCCGGTCTCCGTTCAGTTCATTGGCCAGCCCGAAACGATACGCGCTGTCCCAGTTGCTGAGTTCCCCGGATACCGTCCTGCTGACCTGTTTGACCCCGTTCACATAGATCGCGGCGCTGCCGTTGCTATCGCGGGTATATACCACGTGCGTCAGCCCGGTGTTCAGGGTGCCCGATGGTGTCGTGACTGACGGCTTGCTGCCGTTATCGTTGTTGCGGGTGGTGCGCAGTCGAACATCGTAAGCCGTGCTCTCCTGTCCCAATGTGAAGTTGCGCTCTTTCGTGTTCGACGACAGGGTGACAACGCGGGCCGGCCCGCCCTGGCCGGTGCTGGTTGGCTGGATCCACGCCTCGATCGTCATTGCGTTGCTGGCTTTGATAGCCTCGCTGAGCTTGGTCGCCGCACCGCTGCTGGCGATGCGCGTTGGCTTGAGCACCTGCAGGCCACCGCCCGGCAGCCAGCGGGTGCTTGCGGTGTCCGCAATGCGCAGGTCCAGCGGTGCCCCGACGCCGCTCAGGTCACGCACCACGGCGCCGCTGCCGGTGCTGAACTCGTACAGCACCAGCGGGCCAGCCGGCGAAGCGGCGTGCGCCTGCGTCAGCAGCGATGAAAACAGAATAGTGAGGAAAGCGGCTGTTGCCCTTGCAGCTCGACTGAAACAAGACATAACTACGTCCTTTACCTTTGCTACTGATGCGCGACCGGTAGCGTTAACTGCGGATGTACCGGCAGTTGTGCGGCACATTGCAAAGCGCGCCCGCTTGTTGGTGTTTGGGAAAGAGCGCTGTAAGGCTTAGGGCAAACGCTGTGCCAGTGTGTGCAAGCGTTTGAAACAGAGGTGTTTTACTGTCATCGGACGATTGATCGACAGAACGGTGACGGGATTAGGCGCGAAATTTTGTTGCCATGGCGGGACAAAGCCCTGGTCGGAGTGCCATAAGTCGTGGATTAAATGAATGTTTCTGAGTCGTTATGTTGCAACACCCGAAGCTGGGAAGAAACCGGAAACAGGGTCCGCTGCCGGCGCCGGACCGAAAGCGGAGCAGTGAATCGGATGCCTCGCGGCCGGTGTGCGCGCTTTCACTGCCGGGCACCTATACTAAGGAACCGTTGCGAAATGCAGTTACCGCTAGGAGACTCAAAATGAAAAATGCCCTGAAATTGCTCGGCCCGTGTCTAGCTGCAATGTGCTGTCTGCCCGTCGCAGCCGAAGAGCGGCTCGCTACCTTCAAGGTCATGAAACCGGAACTCGCCCTGGAACTCGCCCAGGCCACCCTGGAGAGTTGCCGGAAAGGCGGCTTCCAAGTCGCCGTTGCGGTGGTCGACCGAGCCGGGGTGGTGCAGGTGATTCTGCGCGATCAGCTGGCCGGCGCACACACTCCGGAAACCGCGCGCCGCAAGGCCTGGACCGCAGTCAGTTTCCGGACCGATACCCTCGCCATGGCGGAGGAAACACAGGCGGGCACGGCGCAGTCGGGCGTGCGCTTCGTCGCGGACGCGATGATGATCGGCGGCGGCATTCCGGTCAACGCGGGTGGCACCATGGTGGGCGGCATCGGCGTATCCGGTGCGCCGGGCGGCGAACAGGATCACAAATGTGCTCAGGCCGGCATCGATAGCGTGGAAGAAAGCCTGATGTTCTAGGGGACGTGACGGGTAATCACGTGCCTACAGCGGGCTGCAGCTGCGCAGCGGGTGCAAGCGCAGCAGCGCGCACCCGGATTGTACGCAACGCTACCGGCGCTCGCCGCTCATTCTGACTGCATGTCGGCGGCAAACGCGCGGGTGTCGGCCTCGCGCAGACGCCGGCAGACCTGGCGTGCCATGTTCATGTAGATCAATGCGAATTGATCCAGGTGTCTCTTGTACAGCTTGTACAGATCTTCGGTTGACAGCTCGATGGCCCGACTGGGCTCGACGGCCAGCGCCGAGGTGTTGCGGGGCTGCAGATCGATCAGGGCCACTTCGCCAAAACTGTCGCCGCGGACCAGCGGCTTTAGAACGCGATCCTTGCCCTGCCAGCATTTCATCAGCACCACCTTGCCCGTTTCCAGCACGAAAACGGAACTGCCGGGGTCGCCCTCCCGGTAAAAGTAGCCTTCCTGCGGGACCTTGACCTCTCTGGCGAGGCCCATCAGGAACCTCAGTGCATCCTCGCTCACACCACCGAATATGGGCATGGCCTGTAACAGGCGGATCTGTTCGTGTTCCGTAATGATGTCCATAGCCATGCTATCGGTTGTGGATGAGTGAGGCATGTCCGGTTCATCTGCCCGACATTCCCGGTGCACGCGCCTGCACTCTGCCGCGCGGCGGGTATCGCTGATGGCGATACTCATAGGGCGCAGGTACGGGTTTGTGGCGCCGGTACCCAGGCGGCCCGGGGTGCTTTCGCACATAAGGATAATAGTACGGATAGATCGGATAGTAGCGGGTAGTCTCACCGTTCTGGGGCCGCTCGCGCGCCGCGGCCTGTTCCTGACGCATTTTCTGCTGTTCAAGGCGCAAGCGCGCGCGCTCCAGCCTGCCCGCCTCCAGCTCTTTGGCAACTTCGAGGACCGCCTGATAGTCGGCGGCCGGAGGCGAGGCGACATCGGCAAATTCCAGCGTCTCGACGGACGGTGGCTGTGTTCCCGGCGCCGCTTCGCTGTAATGCGTTACGCCATCGGGTCCGACCCACTTGTAGATCTCGGCGCCAGCAGTCGTAGCACTCGCAAGCGCAGAACCGATTACCAGCACCGGTAATACATTATGCCCACGCATCGCGGAACCTCCCGATTGCTCTATGCATAATTATGACAGGTTGCGCGCAACTGGAGTTCTTGCGCCGCTACACTACCTGTGCAGGAGCGCTTGGCGCAGACCCCGCGCTAGCGGCCTGGGAGGTTGATAAAATCTCGATGTTGCTTAAAGAGTTACCGCTTAGCTGTTGTTTTTGATGAACGGTATACAGATACTGGTCCCTTGGCGGCGCGGCCGGCTTAGTCGCGGGGATTAGCACGGGGCGACTGAGGACGTCGCGGCCATTCAGTCAGCTAATGAGGTACGGGTGTCGCGCGGTGCAATCGCCCGGAGGCGTGCGAGGAATAATGGGAAGCATCACAAAGCTGCTGCTGGTCGGACTGGCGCTACTCAGCGCTGTCGCTTGCTTGGGCGAGGTCTACCGCTGGTTCGAGCTCGCCTCGCACTTTCGTCTTCAATATCTGGTGCTGGCCGCCTTTCTGCTGCTGGTATTTGCGGCCCGACGCGAATTGCGCTGGTCGGCGCTGGCAATGGGCGTTGCTGCACTCAACACCCATGCTCTCATGTCCCCGTCCCTGCCCGATGCCGTCGCCGCTGTCGCTGCCCGGCCAGACCCCGTCCCGGTGCGCCTGCTGCTCGCCAACCTGCAATATCGAACGACGCCTACACGGATTTCACCCGTCTGGTCGCGGACCAGCGGCCGGACGTTATCGTGGTCGAGGAACTCACGCCCGTCTGGGCCACGGCACTCGGCGCTCTGGACGAAGGTTTCCCCGCCCGCAAACTGGTAGCGCGCGAAGGAGCGTTCGGAATCGGTATCCTGAGCCGCTGGCCGCTGCAGGACGTCGAGCTGTTGGACTTTGGCCACCCCGCCCACCCTGCCCTGCTCGCCCATATCACCACCGGGAACGGCAGGCTGGCGCTGCTGGCCGCCCATCCGCCACCTCCGGTCAGCGCCGAGCTGTTCGCGGTGCGCAACGATCAGCTGCGCGAGGCGGCGGCGCTGCTGCGCCGGCTGGGAGCGCGCACCGTGCTGCTGGGCGACCTCAATACCTCCCCCTGGTCACCCTTCTTCGTCAGGCTGCTGCAGCAATCGGGCCTGAGCAGCGCCCGCGAGGGCTTCGGGTTGCTGCCGACATGGCCGAGTTTTTTTCCGCCCGCCATGATTCCCATTGACCACTGCCTGATCAGCCGCGATGCCCGCGTCAAAGGCGTGAAGACCGGCCCCGATATCGGCTCGGACCATCTGCCCCTGGTGATCGATCTGCTGGTCCAGGGTCGCAACTGTTGCGTCCCGTTCAGCGCCTGAAAAACAGCGCCAGCAGCAGGGAGACCGCCACGCTGATGATCAGCATGGAGGTGAACGGAAAAAAGAACACTCCGTTGGCGCGCTCGATGCGGATATCGCCGGGCAGTTTGCCGAACCAGGCGAACAGCCACGGCGCATAGCCGATGGCGACACCGATGAGTACCAGCACCATCCCCGCTATGATGAACAGCTTGGCCATAAGCTCAATTTTACTCTACCCCGCCAGCAGGCTGGCAAACAGACGGTGCGACCGGGTGTCCGGCGTTGGCCCGCATCTGTCAGGGTCGTGCCGGAGGGCCAGGCCGCGCGCACGGTCGCTCGAACCGCAGCGTGCCGTATCCCAGGTTGCCACCGGGTGTGTCCAGGCATGACCATCGGGAATTGCTTTAAGGTCCTGCCGTTGCAGCCGCCCCTGTTGGCCCGCAAGCTGTTTGAATCCGGTCCGCGCGTGCTGTTGCTGGGCGCACCGGGGGTCGGAAAATCCACCCTGGCCGGGGAACTGGGCGCCGAGCTGTTTCGCTGCGGACAGTCCTGCGCCTGCATCAGCGCCGATCCGGGTTCACCGCTGTTCGGTGTGCCAGGCAGCGTCAGTCTCGGCGTCTGGGGACGCGACGGCTGGGAAGCGCTGAACTGCGAAGCGCTGTGTACGCTGGATGCGGGTCGATTCCGGTTGCCGCTGGTCGATGCGGTGCGCCGCCTCGCGACACGAGCCCCTCCGGGGCCGTTGCTGATCGATGCACCCGGCGTGGTACGCGGCGTTGCCGGCGCCGAACTGCTGCTGGCACTGGTGCCGGCGCTGGCGGCGGACAGCGTTTTGTGCCTTGCGCGCGATACCGCCGCACCCCCGCTGGCGCAGGAACTCGCTGCCCTGCAGGCGGAAGTGTTGCTGAGCCCCGCTGACCCGGCGGCCCGCCGTCCCGGCAAACGCGCGCGTGAGCGCGCCCGCACCCGTCTGTGGGACAGGTATCTGGCCGCTGCAGCGGAATACACCATTGCGATGGATCAGGTGCGAATACTCGGCACGCCGCCACCCGCCGCTGACCACGCGGCATGGGCGGGCCGACAGGTGGCGTTGCTCGACCCGGGCGGCCACGCCACATTCGGGCTGGGCGAAATCGTCGCCCGGGACGCCGCCACTCTGACGCTGCGCGCGTCCCTGGAGCCCTCCCCACAGCCGCTACTGCTGATACGCGATGCGCAACGCCTGCGCAACGGCCTGCTGGCCAGCGCGGCGCCCGCAACCCCCGGCGCCGGCTGGTTCGCCGCGCCGCCGGACCTGCTCCCGCCGCCCGCTGCCTGTGACAAAACCGGCCCGCGCCCGCTGGTGCGGCTGGGGGCAGTGACGGCAACTCTGGTCAATGGCATCTTCGGCGACCCGCTGCTGCATCTGCGCCTGCGCCATCACAAGCGCAGCCTGCTGTTCGACATTGGCGAATCCACGCGCTTGCCGGCGCGCATCGCTCACCAGGTCAGTGATGTGTTTGTCAGCCACGCACATTTCGATCATATCGGCGGTTTTCTGTGGCTGCTGCGCTCACGCATCGGCGTTTCCGCCGCATGCCGCCTGTACGGCCCTCCCGGCCTGACCCGGCATGTCATGGGGCTGATCAGCGGCATCCGCTGGGACCGCATCGGCGCGCGCGGCCCACGTTTCGAGATTACCGAGTTGCATGCAGACCGTCTGGTTCGCCATCGCCTGCAGACCGGACAGGCCACGGCACAATTCGTGGAACAGCGGCCGACAGTGGACGGCATTCTGCTGCAGGACAGCGGGTTTCGCGTGCAGGCGGAGACGCTGGATCACGGTATTCCGGTGCTGGCGTTTGCCTTCGAAACCACGCAAACCCTGAATGTGCGCAAGGGACGCCTGGCGGCCTGCGGCTGGTCCCCGGGCGCCTGGCTGGGAACCTTGAAACGCGCCGTACAAGACCAGCGGCCCGACACGGTAATCCGGCTTCCGGACGGCAGCGATGCCCTGGCCGGGGAACTCGCCCTGCAACTGCTGCACATCGCGCCGGGGCAGCGGCTGGTTTATGCCACCGATGTTGCCGACACGCACGCTAACCGTGAGCGGCTGGTTGCGTTCGCGCGCGGCGCCGACACCTTTTTCTGTGAAGCGTCTTTCGTCGCTGATGATGTGGAACAGGCGCTCCATACCGGCCACCTCACCGCCCGAGCCTGTGGCGAAATCGCCCGCGCGGCTGAGGTTAAACGCCTGCTGCCTTTCCACTTCTCGCGACGCTATCAGGACGATCCGCTACAGGTCTACGCCGAAGTACGGGCCGCCTGTGCCCGCACCGTTATGCCGGGACTGACACTTCCCCACACCCCCTGAGGCACCTGCAACTCAGCCCCGGTCGGCTCAGGGCGAAAGATCGGCGCGCCCGCTTGTGATCCGGGTCACGGCGCCAAGCGCGCGGCCGGGCTGGTCCTGAAAGCGGGGGGAGCGCCAGCCGGGTCGCGGACAGGCCGGATAGCGGCAGTCACATCTTGGACTGCAGGTAGTTTTCCAGTCCGACCTTGCCGATCAGCTCCAGCTGGGTCTCCAGCCAGTCGACGTGTTCTTCCTCGCTGTCCAGGATGCTGCTGAAAAGATCCCGGCTGCCGTAATCCGCGCAGGACTCACAGTGCGCAATCGCTTCGCGAAGCAGCGGCAGCGCATCCATTTCAAGATCCAGGTCGCATTTGAGCGTTTCCTGAGGATCCTCACCGATGCGCAGCTTACCGATGTCCTGAAGGTTGGGCAGTCCTTCGAGAAACAGGATGCGTTTGATCAGGGCGTCGGCGTGCTTCATCTCATCGATGGACTCCTGATATTCGTGCTCGTTCAGTTCGGCGAGCCCCCAGTTTTCGTACATCCGGGCATGGAGAAAGTACTGATTGACCGCGGTCAGTTCGTTTTTGAGCGCCTTATTCAGATAGCCGATCACTTTTTCGTCACCCTTCATGTGCTGCTCCTGTGGTGCATTGGCATCGGGTATAATACGGGTGCTGCGATTCTAGATCATCTCAGGCGTGACGCGAAACACGCCGCACCGGCCGGTCATCGTCGCCGAACCGTTATCAGGCCGCAACCTCCTCCCCGCCAGCGCCGTTGTGCAGCGACTCCTGCAGTATGCCGCGCGCGCACTGGGCACACTTGCCGCACTGGGTTGCGACCCCTAGCTCGCGGCTCAGATCCCGCAGTGTTGCTACGCCGTTGCCGGCCGCACTGCGTATATCTTTGCAACTGACCTGTTTACAGAGACACACGATCATGGCTCGATCCCCTTGATGAACGTTGCTCGATTCTAGATCTAAATGCGAATCATTGTCAATAAGATATCGATCGGAGGCACCCCCGGTGCCTCTCAGCGCGCGCGGCGTACCGCGGGCGCAGCGCCCGCCACCTCCCGCGCGCTCACCGCCGCGCGCCCGAGCGAAGCTATCCGTGCATCGAGCGGGCTGCCCGCCAGCCGGGTGGCCTGGGCCGCGTCGCCGGGCGCGAAAGGTCGAGGCAGGTAGAGATAGGTCCCGACCAGCCAGTGCGTCCCGCGCGGAAAGTCCGTCTTGGTCTCGACCCGGTAGCCCGCCTCCGGGTCGGCGCCCGGATAGCCCTCCGGCGGTGCGCTCAGCGTTTTGTCCTGCCGCAGGATACCGCTCAGTTCGGTGTGGCCTCTGATCTCATCGGGCAAGGTCAGAACGCTCACTACCGATGCCTGCTCACCGTCCAGAGCGAGCCAGGACAAACCTTCTCCCGGTCGCAGAAGGTTGTGCCTGGACGCGCTGTCGCGCAGTTCGATGGCGACACCGCTGCCGCTGGCGAATGCCCGCCGGAAGGGGCTGCCGTGGTAATCCGCGCTCAGCAGCAGCGACGCCTTGGCGGTGAGCAAACCCAGTGAAAGTCCAACCGGCACCTGCGAATGATGCGGATAAAAGAATTGCTCCCCGCGAATGTCGGAAATCGTTACCAGTGGGCCGAGGCGCAGCGTTGCATTGGTGCGCCGGACAATGCGTACCGGACCGTCAATGTATCCTTCGACGTAGCCCTCAATGTCGTTCTCGGTAAAACGGAATACCCAGGAAACGGCGCCGGCACCGGCGTGCACCTCGCCCCTGAGCCGGGTCCGGTCCAGCAGCCCGACGCCGTTGACCTTCAACTGCTCCAGTACGCACAGGTGCTGGTCGGAGAATGTCGCTTCGTACACCGGGGAAACAACCCGGTGCTGCCCGGGCAAGTAGCGCATGTAGCGCAACGCTGACAGTGCCGGTGGCGCAGCGGGATAGTAAGCAAGGTACGCCCAGCCGCGCGGCGTTCCCTCACTGTCAACAACAGCGATTTCCACTACCGCCGAAGCAGCGCCGAAACGGGGCTTGCTGGCGCGGCCGCCCAGGTCCGCCGCCATGAACACCAGCACGTCATTGGCATCGAGCAGGGCCTGGCCCTCCGGATCCTGGTCGTCCGCGGCGAGCCCGGCGCGCTGCCGCTTCCAGTCCGGCCCCATCAGACCGATGTTGTCGTATTCATAGCGACCGATCTGGTTGCGCGGAGAGACAACATCCCAGACCCAGTTGCCCCTGGAGTCGCGCTGGTCGATCTGGAACGGGATGGCGCGCGGGCCGTCACCGCCGACGGCAAACACCCGCAGCAGCGCTATCGCCTTACCGTGAAACAGTTCGAGCCCGGAACCGGGTATGATCACCGGGTCGGCGAGCCCGGCCCCGGACGGCGCTCCGGCGGCCAGCCCGGCACCGGAATAGACGCACAGCAACATCACGCAAGTGAAACGGCACATCGCAGCAACCTCCCTGGTTGTTACGGGCGTTCACTCCTCCATAGGGCTTCACTGTAGCAGTTCTCAAGCGCCGCCCCGACGCAGCGCGCATGCCATAAAGACATTGAATGACCGGAACAGAAAAAGTCGTGGGCGCGAGACCAGGCTGCGGCGGTCTGCCTGCCCAAGGCCTGCCCAGTTGGACTCGCTCAGCGCGCCGGTCGAATTCCGAGATAAGTTCTGCCTATCAGGATGAATGTCGTACAATGCACGACCATCCGTCCAGGCAATCGATGTCCCCATGAAGGTTCTGCTCGCACTCATCATCGCGCTGACAGGCAGCGCATCCCTGCTCGAGGCGCAAGCCACCGGCCGACCGGCCCCGGCCGATATCGACGCAAGCATCCGCTGTCTGATTGACGTCGTCGCCTCTTCCGAGTACACGTTCTTGCGCAACTCAGGGCGCTACAGCGGCGTGCAGGCCGCTCAGCACCTGCAGCGCAAATACGCCCATTTCAGGGAGCAAATCCACTCGGTTGACGATTTCATCGCTCTAGCCGCCAGCCGCAGCCTGCTCACTGGAAAGCCGTACCAGGTTGTCGACGCGGCAGGCGCCATCACACCGACCAGCCGGTGGCTGCAACAGGCCCGCTCAGATTGCTGCGCCGGACGCGCCAGTGGCCCGTTGCCCCCCTCGTCCGAGCAGGCGAGCGTGCCATGCACAGAATAGGCGGCCGCTGCCGTTTCAAGGCAGCGTCCCTGACGGGCGCGCGCGGCGCAGGGATTACGCTGTGGGCCTGGGTTGCCGGCAGCCTCCTGCTGGCGGCCTGTGCGACCAGCGGCGAACGGGTGGCTCCCGCCATCGGGTCGATTTCGCCACCGCCACCACGGCTGCAATCCGTCGCAGCCGTTTCGGCCCCGGATGAGCTGACGGTGACGACCATGAACATCGCCCACGCCCGCCGCGACGGCTTCCATCAGCTGTTGCAGAGCACTTCCGAAGCCATCGACAACCTGAATGCAATCGGTGCCTTGCTGCACCAGCAGGCAGCGGATATCGTGGCGTTGCAGGAAGCCGACGGCCCCTCGTTCTGGAGCGGCAATTTCGATCATGTCGCCTATCTGGCCGAGCTCGGCGCTTTCGCTCAGCATGTACGCGGCGACCACGTGCGCGGACCGCGGCTCGCGTACGGGACCGCGCTGCTATCGGCTAAAGAGCTCCGAGATCCGCTGACCGTGCGATTTCAACCGGGGCTTTCCCCGCTGCCGAAGGGCTTTGTCGTCTGCGCGATCCAGTGGCCGGGCGGCACGGGTCTGCAGGTCGATGTGGTGTCCGTGCACCTGGACCCGTTCAACCCGTCGCTGCGGCGCGATCAGGCGGCGGAACTGATTGACACACTCCGGGCCCGCGGTCTCCCGGTGATAGTGATGGGCGATTTCAATACCGATTGGCAGGAACCGGGCTCGGTGCTGCACATGATTGCCGAATCGCTGCGCCTGAAGGCTTATCAGCCGCACAATACACGGCTGCACACGTTTCCCGCACTCGCCAGGCGCCTGGACTGGATCCTCATTTCCGAGCATTTCGAATTCCTGTCCCACGAGATCCTGCCCGCCGGACTCTCCGATCACCGCGGCGTTTCAGCGCGCCTCGGGCTGGCTGCCCGGTTTCCCGGCGCCCTTTAAATTTCGCCGCCACGCAAGTACAGTTAGCCCGAATCGTCCTGCGTCACAACAGCGTGGCGCGATTCCACAATAACAACGAAGAACAACGAATGACGATGATCCTGGTAGGGCAGCTGCTGTTACTCGTGCTGATCGCCAACGGTGCCCCCGTCATCGCGCGCTACCTGTTCGGGCGGCGCTGGGGCCGCGCTCTGGATGGTGGACGCCTGTTTTTAGATGGCCGGCCATGGCTGGGGCCCTCGAAGACAATTCGCGGGATAGCCGCGGCGTTGCTGTGTACCAGTGTGGCCGCCATCGTCATCGGGCTGCCCGCGAGCATCGGACTGCAGGTGGCGCTGGGGGCCATGCTGGGCGATCTGCTGTCGAGTTTCACCAAGCGCCGGCTCGGCATCCCGTCCAGCGCCATGGCGCTGGGACTCGATCAGATTCCGGAGGTGCTGATTCCCGCCCTGCTGGTCAGCTCGGAGCTCGGCATCCCGCCGATCGGGGTTGCGGGCGTGGTAACCGCGTTCGTGGTGCTAAGCCTGGTGCTGTCGCGCATCCTGTTCGCCCTGAATATCCGCAGACGTCCGTTTTGAGCGGTCAAACAGCGCGCAACACGTGCAGGGTGACTTCCGGTGGACAATTGAAACGCACGTCGACCACCGACACCCCGGAGCCTGCGGAGGTGTAGCCCTGCAGCTGCTCGAACTGCCATGCCCCAGCGCACACGTAACGGGGACAGCGCGCATTGCACATCAGCGGTCGTCCTCCCGGCAGACAGATCTGGCCGGCGTGGGTATGACCGGAGAGCATCAGATCGAACCCCGCGTAGGCGGCATGGCGGAAAATCTCCGGCGAGTGGGCCAGTAATATCGAGGTGGCATCGGCCGGAATCGCGGCGCTGGCCTTTTCCAGATTGTCGGCGCGGTAATAATGCGGATCATCGATGCCGGCCAGAAACACAGTCGCGTCGCGATGTTCCAGCGCAACCGACTCGTTGAGCAGCATCTGGATACCCAGCTGTTCCATGCACGGCACCATCTGAATGGTATCGTGGTTGCCCAGCACACCGAAAACCGGACCGGTCAAATGCGCCTTGACCTGCTCCAGGGCCGCCAGTGCGGCGTCGTAGGGGCCGAAGGTATTGGCGCGAAAATCACCGGTCA
>CBDTYI010000045.1:0-12641 GCA_965364565.1 uncultured Gammaproteobacteria bacterium
CCTACCTGTGGGTACCACACTACCCACGACTGTGTGGGTTATTGAGCAGCAGACGGCGGAACCTGAGTCAGGTCGAGCAGATAGGGATAACGCTCGTCGAGGGCCGCCGCCGGCAACGCCATCGGACCGAGGCCGCTCCCCTGAGGCAGGAAACGCCCGGCATGGCTGCGCGGCGGTACCGACACGGTCGGGGTCGGCTGCAGCACACGCGCGGACGCTTCAGCCGCTGGAAGGGGCGGCGGAGCGCTGGCGACCGACCCCTGGACCTCCGGGCGCGGCGGGAAGTAGCTGCAACCGCCGATGGCGAGTCCGCTCCAGGTGTCGATGAGATCGAACACCAGCGCCTCCACCGGTGCCAGGGTCGGATGCCGGGTCGCGGGCGGATTCGAAACCTTGTAGCGCACGCCGGCCAGGCATTCTCCGTGCACTCCGGTTCCCTGCAGCGGGACCCGGTAGCCGTTGCAGGCCAGCATGTAGCGGTCCGGTGTGAGCCCCGCAAGCCTGACCTGCACACGCTCATTGGCGACATCGATAAAGCGCGCCACGCCGCCGGCAGTCACCTCTTCGGCCAACAGGGGCCAGGGTTCGTGTGCCGCTTGCAGCTCCAGCGTGATTGCGCCCAGCTGGACCTTGCCCAGGATGGGAAAGCGCAGCGCCAGCAGCGGTTCGAACCATTCCAGCTGGAACGGATAGCCGGCCGCGTTCAAGTCTTCGATCACGCTGCGCAGATCTTCCCAGAGCACGCCGGGCAGCATGAAGCGGTCATGCAGCGCGGCACCCCAGCGCCGCAGCTCAGCGCTGTACGGGTGGCGCGCACAGCGTCCGAGCAAACCCAGAACCAGCAGCGACTGCAGCGCCGCGAGGCGCTGCTCGGGCGCGGTTTCAAAAGCACTGATGAGGATGCGCCCCAGCCGCAGGGCGGCGCGTTCCGGCGCGTACAACTGGTCGACGCGGATTTCCGCCCGCTTGATATCCCCGGCTGGATCGGCGAGCAGATGACGCAGCACGCGATCGGTCAGCCAGGGTGCCTGGCTTTCACCCTGCGGCAGACGCTCCAGGGCCAGCGACAGCTCGTACAATGTCTCATCGCGTCCTTCGTCGGGGCGCGGCGCACTACCACCGGGTCCGATGGCGCGACCGGCGAAGAAGTAGGACAGACTGGGATGGCGCTGCCAATAGGCGATCAGGGAACGCAGGATTTCCGGGCGCTTGAGAAACGGGCTGTCGGCGGGGCGGGTTCCACCGACCGTCAGCCGTCCGCCGCCCCCGGAGGGCAGGCGCCGGCCATCGGGCATGACACGCTCGGCACGCAAACCGCAGCGGGCCGCCTCCTCATAGGCCGCCTCGAGCAGACCCAGCTGCTGTTCCCAGCCTTGCGTCTCGGGCAGCGTCAGGCGCAGCACCCCGGCGTCCGGTTCGAGCACCAGGCGGCGCAGCCGATAGTCCTCGGGCGGCTCGTAGCCCTCGAGCAGCACGGCAATATCCATCGCTTCGGCGGCGGCCTCTATGCCCGCCACCAGCTCCAGGTAGTGTTCCAGATGCGAAACCGGGGGAAGGAAGACATGCAGACGTCCGCGGCGCACTTCGACGCACACTGCGGTGCGCGGCGTGCGCTCCCCGTTCGGACCCGCGTCGGCGGGCTCGATCCCGGGCCGGGGGGCGCCGACGGCGCTCAGGCGCGCGCTCACCTCACCGTACAGTTCGGGTAACAGGGGGCGTTCTTCGAACGGGCAACGCTCGGCCTGTGACTCGAGAGCAACCTCCGCGTCAGTGACCAGGCTGTCCAGTGGCAGGCGGTAGCCCATGGGTGAACCGCCGGGCATGAGATAAAGCCCGTCGCGGCGAAACCGCCACGCTCCGCTGGTCCACTGCGCGGCAGCGTGATCCCAGCGAATCGGCAGCACATAGCCGGCCGGCTCTCCGCGGCACCGGGACAGGCGCTCGGCCAAAGCGCGGCGGCGTTCCGGATCATTGAGCTCCTCGGCCGAAGGCACATACTCGAATGGCATGCGGGTGCGCGAGAGCTCGTGCAGGGCGTCCTCATGCGCGGCGATCACATGGGACGCGGACACACCCAGGGCCCGCGCCAGGGCCTGGGCGAAATCCCGCGCATCAGCCAGGCCGATGTCATCACCGGCACGTCGCCAGCCGAGCCGCTCGGGATTGCGCCACAGCGGGCGCCCGTCGGCGCGGAAAAAGCAGCCCAGCCGCCAGCGTGGCAGGGCATCGCCGGCATACCATTCCCCCTGCCCCAGTTGTGGCGCACCGCCGGGAGCCAGCCGCAGCCACAAGCGTTGCAGCAGCTCGTCGGCGGCCTGGCGCTTGGATAGACCGAGCGCCGCCGTGTTCCACTCCGGCGCCTCGGCCTCGTAGGTCGATACCAGAGACAGACTCGTGCCCAGCGCCGGGCGCAGCCCCTGCTTGGTCAGCTCCTGCTCCAGATGGCATCCCAGGGCACGCAGGTCAGCCCACTGGACCTGGGTGTAAGGCCAGGCGCGCTGCGCCGGGGTGAGACGACGCACCCGCAGGGACTCGACACAGTGCTCCTCGCAGGCCTCCCGGTAACCCACAATGGGCAGCACGCGCAGCGGATCGGGGGCACAGGCGAACGGGACATAGCACTCGGTGGTGAACAGCCCCGCCGCCGGGTCCAGCCCGATCCAGCCCGCGCCGGGGAGATAGACCTCGCTCCAGGCGTGCAGGCTCACGCTGTCCGGCATGCCAGTGTCAGGTGGTGCCAGTGCAATGCGATAGCCGTACACGAACCGCGCGGCCAAACCGAGGTGTCTGAAGCTGAGGGTCAGCAGCCAGGCGAGATCCCAGGGCGAACCCTTACCTTGCGCCAGAACCTGTTCCAGATCCACGGCCCCCGGCATCACCGAGGGCGCGAGTCCATGGCGCTCGTGCACCTGTCGATTGACGGTTTCCAGGCGTGCGACAGTAGCGGCCGGACTGTTGTCGAGCTGCGCCAGCCAGGTCGCGAACCGGGGCCCGGGCGCGGCGACCCGCAGGTAGGGCCCGAGCTCCTTGCGCAGCTGCGGTGCGTATACGAACGGACAGGTGGCGGCATCGGGTTCGGTGAGAAAGTCGAACGGGTTGACCGGCGCCAGCTCGGCAATGAACTCCAGCTCGATGCCCAGCGACGCGACGGACTCGGGCAGGTCGAGTCGCGCGAGATGGTTCTCGAACGGATCGCGCACCCAGTTGAGAAAATGCGGCTCGGCGTGCAGCGCCAGCGAATAGGCCGCAATGCCGGCGCGCGTCTGCGGGGCCGGTCGCAGGCGCAGCCAGTGCGTGGACAGCCGCACCGGATGCTCGAAGCGCTGTTCGATGGTGTGGGTGACCGCAACGCGTGTGATATCGGGGGCACTCATGAGCGGGGCAACCGCCGCAGGTCCAGAGTGTAGGGATACTCGGGATTGGCTCGCTCCGCGACGGGCTCGCGCAGCGCCTGCTCGGCCGCATCCGCGTAACACGCCCTGAGCCGCTCCACCCAGGCCGGCGCCCGTGCCTCACCGGCGCTGTGCCCCCAGGCCCGGAAGCGCGCAATGCGCCGCGCCTCGGCCTCGTAGGCATTGACCGGAAAGGTCTCGTAGTTACGCCCGCCGGGATGGTCGACATGATAGACGCAACCGCCGATCGCGCGCCCCAGGCGGCGATCGAACACATCGACCACCAGCGGCGCATGAGCCTCCACCGTTGGATGCAGGCCGAACGGCGCCTTGAACGCCTTGTAGCGCACGCCGGCCATGAGTTCGTCTCCCGCTCCGGTCGGTTGCAGCGGCAGGCGGCGCCCGTTACAGGTCACCAGGTGGCGCTCGGGGTCCAGCCCGCGGCACTTGACCTGCAAACGTTCCACCGCCGCGTCCACCACCCGCGCCTGGCGATGGGCGGTCGCCTCCTCGCCCAGCACCAGCCAGGGTTCGAGCGCCATGCGCAGCTCCAGCGCCACCCCGTCGTAGGCGACACGACCGTAGAGCGGAAAACGGAACTCCAGAAAGGGCGCGAACCAGTCCAGCCGGAACTCGTAGCCCGCCCGGTTGAAGTCTTCGATGACGCCGCGGAAATCGGCCCAGATCGCCTCGGGCAGCATGAAGCGGTCGTGCAGCTCGGTGCCCCAGCGCACCAGCGGATGGCGGTAGGGCTGCTTCCAGAAACGCGCCACCAGCGCGCGCAGGAGCGACATCTGCGCCAGACTCATGCGGGCGTGCGGCGGCATTTCGAAGGCGCGGAATTCCACCAGACCTTGACGGCCCGCAGCGCTGTCCGGGGAGTAGAGCTTGTCGATGCAGAATTCGGCCCGATGGGTGTTGCCGGTAAGGTCGGTGAGAAAACTGCGCAACGCCCGATCCAGGACCGCAGGCGCAACGCCCTGCTCGATTTCCACGAAGCTGCGTTCGAGTTCGCGCAACGCTGCGCTGCCGCTCTCGTCCACGCGCGGCGCCTGGGACGTCGGGCCTATGAACAGACCCGAGAACAGGTACGACAGCGACGGATGATGCTGCCAGTAGGTAATCAGCGAGCGCAACAGATCGGGGCGGCGCAGAAACGGGCTGTCCGCGGGCGTGGCGCCGCCGAGTGTGACGTGGTTGCCGCCGCCGGTGCCGGTGTGCCGGCCATCGAGCATGAATTTCTCCGTGCCCAGCCGCGCCTGCCTGGCCTGCTCATAGAGCGTCACGGTGTTGTGCTCGAGCTCCTCCCAGCAGGCGGCGGGGTGGATGTTCACTTCGATGACACCCGGGTCGGGCGTGACCTTGAGGCTGCGCAGCGCGGGATCACCGGGCGGCTCGTAGCCTTCGATCAGAACCGGCATCTGCAGCTCGGCGGCAGTGGCCTCCAGCGCCGCCAGCAGCGCTGTGTAATGGCCGAAATCCTTGAGCAGCGGCATGAACACATAAAGCCTGCCGTGCCGCGCCTCTACGCACAGCGCGGTGTGGGGCACACCCGTCGAGGTCAGGTTGCGCCGACGGATGCGCTCGGGGCGCTCGTCGGCAGCCAGCGGCGGTTCGAGCTGCGGCGCACCGCTATACGCCGGCGCCGCAACCGCAGTCGCCGCAGGTGCCACGCGTCCCGGCTCCACAAATTCCTCGTGAGTCACCTGCGCCGCCCAGGGAAGCTGGTCGAGCGGCAGCCTGAGGCCCATGGGCGAGCTGCCGGGGAGCAGATACATCGCCCCGCGCGCAAAGTCCCAGACGCCCGAGCGCCAGCCACCCTCGGCCCAGTCCCATTGCAAGGGCAAGGCGTAGCCGACCGGTCGATGCAGCCCGCGGGCCAGCACCAGACTGAGGTCATCGCGGACCTGCGGCGCCCCGGGGATGGCTACGGAATCGACGTTGAAGGGTTGTTTCGCCTCACGCCACAGGTAGTACGTCCAGTCCTCGCGGCCTTCAACCAGAAAGCTCGCATCGATACCCAGCCGGGCGGCCAGGCGTTGCCCGAACTGCTGCGCCTGCGCGCTGCCCAGCTGATAGTCCTGGCGCTCGTCCGCGATCCACCGCTCCTCGCGCCACAACGGCTGACCGTCGGCTCGCCAGTAACAACCCAGTGCCCAGCGCGGCAGCGGCTCGCCCGGATACCACTTGCCCTGCCCGTAATGCAGCAGGCCGCCGGGCGCAAAGGCGGTCTTGAGGCGCTGCAACAGCACGCCGGCGCGTTCGCGCTTGTGCACCCCCAGGGCCTCGGTATTCCACTCCGCGCCCTCCATGTCGTCAATGGAAACGAAGGTCGGTTCACCACCCATGGTGAGGCGCACATCCAGGGCCTGCACCTCCGCGTCCACCGAGCGCCCCAACGCCTGGATCGCGGCCCACTGGGCGTCGCTGTAGGGTTTGGTCACGCGCGGATCTTCGTGCACCCGCGCCACGCTGTTGTCGTGGGCGAACTGCGTCTCGCACTTCTCCGTATAGCCCGTGACGGGAGCGGCGCTCACCGGGTCGGGCGTACACGCCAGCGGAATGTGGCCCTCGCCGGCAAACAGACCCGAGGTGGGATCCAGACCGATCCAGCCAGCACCGGGCACGTACACCTCGGCCCAGGCGTGCAGATCGGTGAAATCCTGCTCGGGACCCGAGGGGCCGTCGAGCGACTTTTCGTCCGGGGCGAGCTGCACCAGGTAGCCCGAGACAAAGCGCGCGGCAAGACCCAGGTGGCGCAGAATCTGCACCAGCAGCCAGCCGGTATCGCGGCAGGAACCTATACCTTTCTCGAACGTCTCCTCGCAGCTCTGGATGCCCGGATCGAGCCGCACGCTGTAGTCGATAGCCTTCTGCAGGCGGGCGTTGAGATCGACCAGGAAGTACACGATGTGGCGCTTGCTGCGATCCACCCCCGCCAGCCACTCCATAAGCCGCGGGCCGCTCTCGGTGAGCTCGAAGTAGGGTTCGAGTTCCTGCCGCAACAGCATGTCGTAACGGAACGGATAGTGTTCGGCATAGCGCTCGACATAGAAGTCGAACGGATTGATCACCGTCATTTCGGCAATCAGCTGCACCTCCACGCGCAGCTCGTGCACCGGCTCGGGGAACACCACCCGTGCGAGAGTGTTGCCGAACGGGTCCTGCTGCCAGTAGATACGGTGCTCGGCGGGCTCTATGTCAAGCCGATAATGGTGGATGGGGGTGCGGGTATGCGGCGCGGGCCGCAGGCGGACCACATGCGGTGACAGCCGGACCGGCCGGTCGTAGCGGTAAACCGTTTTGTGGTCGATGGCCACATGGATAGCCATGCCTGAATCTCCCCCGGCAGTGGTAAGCAGCAGGCGCTTCCGGTTGCGCGGCTTCCCTGTTGATCAAATGCAAATCAAGCTCTTCCCTGCAGGGTTTCGGCAGCCTGAGCGAACAGCGCAGGTTCCGGTGCCTGCATTTGTCCCACGCCTGAATCGCCTGTGTCAACTGCTGAGGCCGCCCGGTGCGGCGCTGCGGCGCCGCGGGGAGATCCGGCACGGGAGCGGCACGCGGACGCCGTACTAATCCAGCGGACCGAATCCGCGTGGTGGCCTGCGGTGCCGGGTCGCCTGTTCGTAGGCAAAAGCGAACTGGAACAGCTTGTGTTCATCGAAAGGCCGGGCCAGAAACTGCAGCCCGAGCGGCAGCCCGTCGCTGGTGAAACCCATCGGCACGGTGATCGCCGGCTGACCGGTGTGCGGCGCGATAACCGGGCTGTTGTTGCCGTGCGGGCTCTCCAGATCCCCTATCGTTCGTGGCGGATTGCTCCAGCTCGGGTAGATGATGGCGTCCAGCCTGGCGGCGTCCATGGCCTGCGCTACGGCCAGCAGAAACTGTTTTCGGCGTGGGTCGCCGTCGACGTCGACGCAGGGCGGCTGCTGGGCCTGGGGTGATCCCCTGACGGCCAGCGCCCATTCCATCGCCTGTTCGCTTGCGGGCAGGTAAAGCCCGTCGCGTTCGATCTCATCCAGCGAGCTTATCGGCGCCCTGCTGCCCAGCGTGGCCAAGTAGTTTTCCAGGTCGTACCTGAAGCGGCTGCAGAAGCCGGTGGCCCGTCGCAGCCGTTCGAAGTCGGGAATTTCGAAGGGGTCGACGATCACGGCACCGGCGGCTTTCAGCTCTTCGATGGCCCGATCCATGGCGTCAAGCACCTCGAAGTCGGCGTCACCGCGGTCCACCAGCGCGCGCAGCACGCCAAGCCGGGCACCCTGCAGGCCATCGGGTATGAGATAGTCGCGGTAGTCCGCTCTGACGCGCCCTGCCGCGGCCGCGGTGAGCGGGTCGGCGGGATCCACGCCGGCGATTACCGAGTAGACGATAGCGCTGTCGGTCACGGTGCGCGTCAGGGGCCCACCGACATCGCGATTCGCCAGCAGCGGCACAATACCGTCGCGGCTGGTGGCGCCCAGGGTCGGGCGAATGCCGACCAGCGCCAGGTGCGAGGCGGGGCCGCGTATCGAGTTGCCGGTGTCGGTACCCATGCCGACGATGCCGAAGTTGGCGGCGATCGCCGAGGCCGTGCCGCCGCTGGAACCGGCCGGTACCCGTTCGGTGTCGTAGGCGTTGCGCGTGATTCCGTGGGTTGAACTGACAGTCTCGTAGGGGCTGAAAGCCCATTCGCCCATGTTCGCCTTGGCAACAATGATGGCATCGTTGTTGCGCAGGCGTTTCACCAGGAAGGCATCATCCGGGGGAGTGGAGCCCCGCAGGGCGATGGAACCGGCCTCGGTGGGCATGTCGGCGGTGTCGAAGTTATCTTTGAGGATAACCGGTATGCAATGCAGACGCTTCAGGGATTTGTCTGCCGCATACTGTTTATCCAGCGCCCGGGCGCGTTGCAGCGCATTTGGATTGATATAGATAATGGCGTTGAGCCCGCCGACCTTGTTGTAGGTCTTGATACGCTTGATGTAACGCCGCGTGAGTTGCTCGCAGGTGATGCGCTGGTTTCTTATCGCCCGATGAGCGTCGGTGATGGTCAGTTCTATGAAGGACAGGGGTTGAGGTGGCGGCGCGGATGCGCAGCCGGCAACAAGTCCTGCCAAAACCGCCAGCGCCGATACTTTCAACATGCTACTGCCGGACCAGACGCTGCATGAACTCCAGGTATTCGGGGCTGTCCCAGGGGCGCCCGCCCAGCGCCAGGTACTGCAACCGCCCGTCGGGGTCGACAAAAAAGGTTGCCGGCAGACCGCGCGGCTGCCATTGCTCGGTGACCAGCCCGTCGCTGTCCATGAGCGGCGTGATATCCGGTGCCACTTCAGCCAGGAAGGCGAACACAGTGTCTTCCGATTCAGCGGTATTGATCAGCACAATCTCGAGTTGCGACGCATCGAATTTCGGAAAGATCGCCTGAATGGTCGGCATTTCTTTACGACAGGGGCCGCACCAGGTGGCCCAGAAATGCACAAACAGCCAGCGCCCGCGTGCTGTACTGATGTCCCAGCGCTCACCGTCCAGGTCGTTGAGAACCAGCGGCGGGGCCTCACGGCCGTCCAGCACCAGCAGTCCCTTGGGCAGCGGTTCCGCTGCCAGCGCGGACAGCGCGAGGAACCACAGGCAGCCAGACACCGCTACGGTGCTCAGGGCGAGTCGCTTACGCATTCCAGATCCTCGAAAACGATGGTTTTGAGCGGACCCTTCTGATCGGCGCCGGTACGAAAGTTCATGATCAGCGTAAAGGGCTGCTCTTGCCAGGGTATCACCACGCTGCCACCGACACTCTCGTCGAGACGCAGGTCACGCACGTCCGGCATCAGCGTCCAGCCGAAGGTCGAACGCTGTGCCTGGGGCAGATCCGACTGGTCCCAGCGCTGCGGCCAGTAGTCCCGTTTTATCCGCGCGATGTGGTCATCGCCGCGCCTGAACTGCCAGTTATCGAGCTCCAGCCACAACACATCAAAGGTTTTGTTACGGATGATCGGTGTGACAAAGCAGGTGTCCAGAATCTGCTCGATCGCAGCCGGGTTGAATTGACGCCCGAGGTAGAATGCCGTCAGCTGCTCGGGAGAACGCTGCACGATGCGGACAAACACGCTATCGTCCTCGTACCGGGGGCCGGATGGTGCGGGCTGCGGCTGTTGCTGGGCAAAACCCGCCGGCGTACCAAGTGTGGCCAGCAGCGCCAGCGCGCCGAACGTGCAGGTCATTAGTGATCGTTTCATGGCGCACTAGTATGTCTCAGCGGCGGTTCGAATTCCACGCGGCGCAACGACTGCCAAAAACAGGCGCGTCTCGCCTGTTCTTGAGTATAAAGCCAGGGTCAGGACACCGCAGCTTGTCGGTGTTACCCCACCAGCGCCAGGACCCGATCGCAATACGGATCATTTCGCCAGTGCGCGCCTCGTTTACGCCGGCGGGGTGCAATGATGCACCATTCAGGCCTTGCCTGGAGTATCCTGACAGGCAGTGAATTCCTCACGCTGACCCATCAGGCGGTGCCCCGCACCTGGATAATGCAACCATGCGTAATGATATCCGCGCCCTCACCTTCGATCTGGACGATACTCTTTGGGACAACCGCCCAGTGCTCAGGGCCGCCGAGCAGTCGCTGTACGACTGGCTGGCCGAGCACTACCCGCGGATAGGTCGGCACTACAGCCTGGAAGGTATGCAGCAGCTGCGCCGCGATCTGCTGCAGCGCAGCCCCGAGCTGCGCCACGACGTCAACGCGCTGCGCAAGAGCTCGCTGCGCATCGCGGCGGCAACCGCCGGTTACGATGACAGCCTGGTGGAACCGGCCTTTGCCGTGTTCCTGGAGGCGCGCCACCGCGTCACCCTCTACAGCGATGTGGAGCCGTCACTGCAGAGCTTACGGGACGCAGGCTATTGCCTCGGCACGCTCACCAACGGCAATGCCGACGTCGAGCGTCTGGGGCTCGGTCACCTGTTCGACTTTTCGCTGTCCGCGGCGTCCACCGGCAAAGCCAAGCCCCATCCGCGCATGTTCGAGGAGGCCTGCCGGCGCGCCGGGGTGACGCCTGCACAACTCGCACACATCGGTGACGAAGCCGCAACCGACCTCGCCGGCGCTCAGGCCGCGGGGGTGACCGTGATCTGGATGAACCGCGGCGGCGAGCTGCCCAAACCCGCTGTCGCCCACCACGCCGAAGTCCGCGACATGGCGCAACTGCTCAGCCTGCTGGGACTTACCTCTAACCTTTGGCGTTAAAGAAACAGACGTGCCCTGGCCGGTACTTCCATTTTCTAGAACGTACTTCCAAGAAAAACAAAATCGAATCTGCCCCACTGCTGTCCCACAAATGCAGGATCTCCGTCATTCCGGCGCAAGCCGGAATCCAGAATGCCGGAAGAAACACTGGATTCCGGCTTCCGCCGGAATGACGATGCAGGAATCATTGGCCGATGCGGATTTCATGTTTCAACCTGAGCTTCTCTTGTGATGCGTCCACGAAATCAGTCTATTGACTCAAGACGGTAAAAACTTTGTGGGACAGCAGTGAATCTGCCCCCATTTTTTCCTGTCCGCGGCGGTCACGAAATGCCCTGAATTACTCCCCGGCCTTGCCGATACATTGGTTAAATGAGGTTGTAGCCCGTGTTGGCTGCTGCGAGGTGCGGGGTGGATCTAGAACTGGAGCCCATCGAGGGCGAACGCGTCATCAGCGAGGAAGAGCAGGAACGCCGCAGGTATCGCACCCGTTCCATCACGCCCGAGGAACTGGCGCTCTTCAACCCGGTGGAGAAGGCGGCCTGCCGGGATTTTCTGGTTCGGCTGATCGTACTGACAGAGCAGTTCCAGCACGACCTGGATCAGCACGATCCCAGCGAAGCCTGCCAGGAACATATCCGCCGCCTGAACGAGAAGCGCCAGGCCCTGTTCATCCATCCTCCCGGGTGGCTGAAGAATTTCGTCGCTTTACTGGAACTGTATCCCATGGAGCCCTGGGCGGAGTTTTCCATCCTCATCCAGCGCCTGCAGTCGGAAGACCGCAACCGGCACTACGCGGCCATCTCCGAAACCGGCATCGAGGCCGCCTGTGACAACCCCTTCCTGATGCAGATGGATGACGATTCCGACGACAGTCCGAGCGCATTGGCCGGGCAGGCGCGCATGACGCCAGCGGAAATAGAAGCCCTGTTGATCCGCTATCCCCTGGGTAAGCTGGTGAACCACCTCACCTCGGCGCGCCGGGTCAGTGCCGGCGAATTCTGGGACGAGGAATACTACGATCTCTGAGTGTGCGCCCGTGCGCCCGTAGCGGCGCCGCACGTAGAGGTAGACTAATAACTGACAGTTTTGCGATAGAAGATTACAAAGCAGGTAATTCTGCGAACTCACTTTACTATCCTTCAACCCAGCAGTAGCAGAGACGACTACTTCGGGAGCCGTTTTCTTAGGAGGATGAACTCCTTGTTTTGCTGCATGTACGACCTTTCTAGAAACACCGGGAATGTCAATTTGTGGCCGGTTATCCGCGTTCGCGGCAAGGATCACCTATTTTGCGCGTTGGAGGACCGGGTTCGGGTAGCTTCCAGTCTTTCGGGCTAAGCTAATAGAGGCCCCGTGGCATGATTGTCATTGGATTCACGATTCGAACGGGTGTGGTGGGTCGGGGGAGGAATTCCCCATGTCTGATTTCTATTTTCTTCCCGATGAGACTCCCAACCCTGATAGCGGCAACAAGCAGAGGCTGCATGGGCAAAAGCCCCCGCTGAAACCCAGACAGGTCTGGGCCATTCGCACCCGGCTCGAGATCCAAGCAAAGCGGCGTGACCTGGCGCTGCTCAACCTGGCCATCGACAGTAAGTTGCGAAGCTGTGACCTGGTGGCTTTGAGAGACAGTGATCTTGTTACCGGCGACTCTGTTAGAGACCGGGCTGTTATCGTTCAGCAGACAGCAGAAAACCGGTCGCTCGGTCCACTTCGAGCTCACGGAGCAGACGCGCGAGGCAGTGCGTGCTTGGCTCGCGCAACGACCTCTAAATGCCGCCGGGTATGTGTTTCCGAGCCGTGTCCATGGCTGTACGCACCTCTCAACTCGGCAGTATGCGCGGATCGTGAGTCGGTGGGTGGCCAGTATAGGGCTTGATCCTCATAAATACGGCACGCATTCGCTGCGACGAACCAAAGCCGCGCTGATCTACAGAAAGACAGGCAATCTCCGAGCCGTGAAGCGTGCATTCGCACTGCTAGACTATCTTATGGCTCTTGTGCGGCGGTTGGTTTGACTTTTT